>CAZDVY010000015.1:0-2577 GCA_964508935.1 uncultured Candidatus Competibacteraceae bacterium
TGGCGCTGGAGACCATGCGCAGCCGGTAGTCCAACTCGGTTTGAAAATCCGGGGTCAAGCTGATGGCGTTGTCGATAGCGGCCTGGGCGAGCGCGGCTTCAACGGGATTACGGGAAGGGGTTTGCGACTTCATGAGACGAACTCCATGGTTTGGTTGGAGCCGTCGCTGCTCATGCCACAGAGTGAGGGCGACGGGTTGTATGGGAGTGGCATACCGGACCATGGGAACCGGCCAGCCCGAAGGCTGCCCCACACAACCCGCCATAGACGAAACGCGGGCATAAAAATAGCGCCGGTATCGCAAAGGGGGCGCTGTGCGCCATGATTGTTCCGGTTTCCACGCCGGGTCGCTGATGTTGCAGCGACGGAAAAAGTATAGCACGGCTCCATCGTTGAAAGGGTCATTACAGCCCCAGTAAGGCCACTATAAAGCAGGGGGAACGCTGACCTGAAATGGCCACTGTGGATCACTTTTAGGTGGTTGATGTCGGGGATAAAAAACCCGGCCAGCGCCTTAACCAAACGCTGCCCGGGCGGCGACCGCCCATCGCCTGAGATCGGTTATCCCGGCCAGGCCAAACCCAGCCGTTCGCAATCATTCTTCAGCGCCGTCAACTGACTGCGCAACGCCTCGCGTTCGGCTTTGAGCGCGGCCAGTTGTTGCTGGCGTTCAGCCCGGTTCAATGGCGGGGACTGCCACCCGGCATAGGCCATGACCTCGGTCGCCAGGTCTTTCGCGTTGACCTCGGCTAGCGGCAGTTCACCGAAGAACTCACTCACATGCCATTGGGGGTCGCACGAATGGTTGACGATATTTGCCGGGAGGCGCGCGGCATAATCGGCGTCGCCACGAATCACCGGTTCGAGATACGTCCGCAGTTTCAACAACGCTTGCTCACGCAACAGGCGGGCGGTGTGCTCGAGAATTTCAACCAGTTCCTCCGCACCAGGGCGCATTTGGGAAATTTCCGTGATGCGCTGACCGCAAGCGGCGTCCTGGGCGCGTAATGATTCAATAGCTGACGCCATGCGGTCGCGTTCAGCCCGGATCGCGCCGGCTAGATCAGTGGATTGAGAAGGGTGGGGCATGTCAGCGAACTCCAGATTTCAGGTGGGAGAAAAAGGCGTCAACGGTTCGGAACGCGCGGCGGATACTGGCGACTTGGGCAAACGTTTGTTGCGCAGCCGCATAAAGGGGATCGGGATCGGGGAGACCTGAGTTCGCCACCCGATTCAGGGCGGTCATCGGGAGATTCGGTTGATTGGTCAAACCGACGCTGGTGAGTCGCACGATCCTGCCGCTGTCCTTTTCGTGCAGGAACACGGGCGACAGATAGCGGTATTCCCGATTCTGAATCTGTTGCCGGGCGCGGTCTGTCCAGTCCACATGACCCCAGAGCGCTGAAGCGCCACGGATTTCCAGGCGGTCAATCCAGCCAGCGGCGGGGGCCGGCAGTCCCTGGGGGGCGCGGAGTTCGCTGGCGTGTTCGTAGTCCAGCACCATCGGCATCCGGCAGTCCATGGCGACCTGGTGCGGGTGATCGTTGCGCCAACGCCGTCCGTCCATGCCGACAATATCCGGGCCGTCCGGCAATAGTTGAATCCAGTCGGGCGCGCGTCCCGCCGGGGCGGATATGGCGCTGTTCAGGGTGACAGTGGGCATGAAGATTTCCATCCTGCAGGGATTGAGTAACGGGCTAAGCCCGTGCCATGGTCCTTGGTCGCGGTGATTGGCCATCCCCGACGACGTAGGCGATAGATCAGCGAAGACAAGCGCCAGATGTTATGGCGGGCGGCGACGGCCACGGCGTCCACGGGCAACCCGGCCTGCAGGTCGGCGGCAATGGCGTCAAGCTGGCGACGCGGGGTCATGTAAGCCAGCCTCGGCGATTTGGGCGCGATGTAAATCCAGCACGGCGCTGACCAGGTGACTCTGGGCTTTGACCAGGGCGGCGGCGGCAATGGGGTGAACGGGATGGAAGGGTTCTAGCCGGTCCGTAATGTCCAGCAGATCGTCATAGGTGGTTTCGAGGGCGGCGACCGTTTCCGGGGTGAAGCGCCGGGGATGCTGTTCTTCATCCGCTCGTTTCAATTTGAGGGCGTAATTACCCACAGCGGATTTGCCAACGACGACGCCTCGTTCCGCAAGCCAGCTACGGAGTCCTTGCAGGTCGCCATAATTCCGGCGGCGGATTTCTGCGTCCAGTTCAGCCCGGGCGGTGGGGGTTGTTTTGCGGTAGGCAGCGAGTCCGGTCATATCAGCAAGCCCCGTTGATGCCGTTGCGCTGGTCCAGCCAGGCGAGAAACCGAGCCTCATCAATGACAATGCGCCGACCGCATTTGAGGATAGCGCCCACCTCTTTTAAACCGTTGCCGGGGAGCTTGCCCTTGCTGCGGTCCCGCTCATCCGCACAGTGAATCAGGTGACGAATTCCGGGCTGACTGAATGCGGGGTGGCGCTCAGAAAACTGCCGGACTGACAGTAAGACGCGCGGTTGCTGCGGGGTCATGGTGACGATTCGCCTCTTGAGGTTGAGCAATGGGGCGAATCATGGCGGGGTGTTTCGCGGATGTCTT
>CAZDVY010000015.1:2677-32969 GCA_964508935.1 uncultured Candidatus Competibacteraceae bacterium
CCTCTTGAGGTTGAGCAATGGGGCGAATCATGGCGGGGTGTTTCGCGGATGTCTTGCAAATAGAAACAGATAGAAACAGATAGAAATATTGTCGCTATTTGCGGCGATGTTTTGCTACTTGGTTAAACCAGTTAATTAGGGTCCGGCGTTCGAGAGGTTCATCTATTCCATTATGGGAAAGTTCGTTGATGAATTCGTCTGCACAGGTTTCAATGTCTCCGTTCAGCCAGTCATCTCCATAGTGTAGAGATAGCGCGGCGTCAATAAGCTTTTTAACGCTTTGCCTAGCTCGGTTGTTGG
Organism: uncultured Candidatus Competibacteraceae bacterium; assembly: GCA_964508935.1. Lineage (GTDB taxonomy): Bacteria > Pseudomonadota > Gammaproteobacteria > Competibacterales > Competibacteraceae > UBA2383. Next base: position 2,978 of record CAZDVY010000015.1, read on the forward strand.
GTATATCGGGTTCGGTCGCTTTTTCAGGCGGCGGTAGTGAGCCAGTATTCTCAGTGTTAGGGGGTTGCCGGTATTCAGGAAACAGAAATAGTGGTCTTCGATTTAGGCGCTCGGCGCATTGGCGAAGGGCTTGACGGGAATAGGTCGTTGCTCCTCTGACTTTACGAAGCATTCCATAAATACAAACCTCGCGAATTTCGGACAAATCAGTAAGGCGTCCATTTTCCGATTCTTGATTTAAAAACGCCTGAGTCATTGAAACTGCTTTTGGATGCTCACAACCCTCATTGACAAGAGCGTGTAGCCATATCGGAGGCTCTAAGTTATTCCACAAATAAGCTGCTTCAATATCGCTGAATTTATCCAACGAATCCCACGGGGTGAAATCGGTTATGCTATCGACGGTCATGGTCTTCTCGCTCAAGCCATGGCGGGCCGGAAACCCTCGTTACAGGGTTCCGGCCTTTTGTTTTCGGGGTTAGTCGCCAAAAATGGCGGCGTTCATGCGATTCACTACCCCTGCCGTGTGCTGTTCCGACAGGTGGGCATACCGCTTCACCATGGCTAGCGTCTTGTGCCCAAGGATGGCGGCGATTTCTTGGAGACTGGCGCCGTTCATGGCGAGGTAGCTGGCGGCGGAATGCCGTAGATCATGCCAATGAAAATCGTCAACCTGGGCGGTCTTCAGGGCGATGTCCCAAGCATGGCGGAATTGCGCGGGTTGCCGGGGGGATCGGCCAGGAAACACCAGGTCGGAATCAATCCGCCGGACCTTGGCGCGGTCGCGCAACAGGGCCAGCGGTTGTTCTCCCAGAGGCAAGGCGCGGCGTTCTCCGTTCTTCGTTTCCAGCAAGGTGATGGTTTTGCGCGCCAGGTCAACCTGGGGCCAGCGCAACCCCAGAATCTCCATGCGCCGGGCACCAGTCGCCAATGACAAGATAGCGGCCAGGTAAAGATCGGGGTTGCTACTGGCCTGACAGGCGGCCAACAGGCGGGTCCGTTCGGATTCGCTGAGAAAGCGCACGCGCCCTCGGGATTCTTGCCCTCGGCTGACATGCTGCAACGGGTTTTTATCCAGCCATTCGTATTCGCGAACGCCGATGGTGAAGACATGCGATAGCGCGGCCAGGTAGCGATTGACGGTTGCCGGGGAACGGGGCCGGCCGGTGCTGGATTCGGCCAGCGCTTCCCGCTGCTGAATGATCAGGGCCGGGGTCACGTCCGCTAAACGCAGATCGCCGATTTGCTGTTGCCACCAGTGGAGCTGACTGGCCTGTTGTGCCGCTACCTTTTTCCGGGATAGATGATGTTTGACGTATCGATCAATCAGTTCTCCCAGAGTGTGTTGCAGAGAGGCTATAACGGGAAAATGGCGGTGTTCACGGACCTCGGTTTCAATCTTTGCTGCCCACTTGCTGGCGTCGCCTCGGCTCGAGAAGGTCGCGGTTTGCGGGGGATGTCCTTTCAAACGCACCTTGACCCGATAGGCGAGGTTGCCGTCGGCAGTGCGGCGCTTTTCAATCGTCGCCATGGCGTTAGCTCAGGTAATGAATGGAGTAACGCATACTACCAACATCGGCAACAATCAGCAACACAGGATTATCAATCCTATGCGTACCCTCTAAATATCTACCTTCTCAGGGTTCAATGGACAAAAAAGGGACAACAAGAACCAAATTCAGTGATTCCAGGGGAAAGGGAATTGATGGTAGAGTGTTGCCGGTTGCCTTGGTTAAGTGTCCCAAAATTGCCCCAAGGCGAGAAATAGAAACGATAAAAGGCTTGATGATCAATGTGGTTATGGAAATCTGGACAAGACTTAAAATCTTGCGCCCTCAACCGGGCTTGTGGGTTCGAGTCCCACCACCAGCACCATCTGTGAATTACGGCCATTCAATGCGCGGCGCTTCAGCATTGCGCCGGAACAGCGTGGCGATATGGCCAATCCGTTGCACCAGCGTTGCGCTGGATGTGGTGCATATCTCCTCGATCATCGCTTCGCGCGCCGTGCGATCCTCGGCATTGACCCGGATTTTGATCAATTCATGATGATCCAGCGCCAGCAAAATTTCGTGCAGGACCGCCGGAGTCAAGCCTTTATCCCCGATAATAATGATCGGCTTGCGGGTATGGGCCAGAGCCTTGAGATAACGTTTTTGCGGATGGGTCAGCGTGAACATTGAGAGAGAACCAGAGATGACTAAAGAGTCAGTCAGTGTAACCGGACGCCAGGGGTTGACGGTAGCACCCAGCCCCTTTAACGAAATCAAACTGGACTTGGGCGTGATTCTGATCGTGGGTGTCGTGTTGTTGCTGGTGCAGGGGCGGGCGCTGGACAGCCTGTTAGCGCAATTCCTGGTTCTGGTGTGCTACGGTTTGCTGGGCATGCTCTGGATCATCATCCGCGCCCGCCGCCTCATGACCCGCCTCGCCCGCGAACGTGAGCAATCTGCCAATGGCCCGCAGTAAAAGCAGCACTCGCTGGCTGCGGGAGCATTTCACCGATGAATACGTCAAGCGCGCCCAGCAGGAGGGCTATCGTTCCCGTTCTGTTTACAAGCTGCTGGAAATTCAAGAAAAAGACCGTTTGTTGCGGCCCGGCTTAACCGTGGTGGATTTGGGCGCGGCGCCGGGCGGCTGGTCGCAACTGGCGACCCGACTGGCAGGTAGGCAAGGTCGGGTGATCGCCTTGGACATTCTGCCGATGGAGCCGTTGCCCGGCGTCCAATTTATCAAAGGTGATTTCCGCGAGACGGCAGTGTTGGATCAGTTGCTGGCAGCGCTGGAGGGCCGGACGGTGGATTTGGTGCTATCCGACATGGCGCCCAATACCAGCGGCATCAAAGCCGTGGATCAACCCTCCAGTCTGTATCTGGCGGAACTGGCGCTGGATTTCGCCTCCCAGCGTCTGCGTTCCGGCGGCGATTTTCTGGTGAAAGCCTTTCAGGGCGAAGGTTTCGACAGTTTTTTCAAGGTGTTGCGCACGGGTTTCACCACGGTTGCGCCCCGCAAACCGCGTGCATCACGCCCCCGCAGCGCCGAGCAGTATCTGCTGGCCCGGAACTATCGCGGGTGATTCGGTCTAAAAAATCGTCATTTTTCAGGTCTTGTGCTGGAAAACCGGCGAATAACCCCTATATCAACAACTCCTGATTCCCCCGTCCTGAGTGTGTCGAGGTATCCGCTTTGAACGATATGGTCAAAAACATCCTTTTATGGGTCGTTATCGCGGTCGTGCTGATGTCCGTATTCAACAGCTTTGGACCCAAAGTGACGCCTTCCGCTCAGATGTCCTACTCGCAGTTCCTGCAGGAAGCTAAGCAGGGGCGGGTTGCGCAGGTGAGCATCGATGGCCGCGCTATTCTGGGTCGCACCAGCGGTGGCGAGCGGTTTACAACCTATAGCCCGGAGACCGATAACAGCGCGATGATTGGTGAGTTGCTCAATCACGGCGTCGATATCGAAGGCCAGCCGCCGGAGAAACAGGGCCTGTTGATGCAGATTTTCATTTCTTGGTTCCCGATGTTGTTGCTGATCGGTATCTGGGTGTTCTTCCTGCGGCAGATGCAGGGCGGCGGCGCCGGGCGGGGGGCCATGTCCTTTGGCAAATCCCGCGCCCGGATGATGAGTGAAGATCAAATCAAGATTACGTTTGCGGATGTCGCTGGCGTGGACGAGGCCAAGGAAGAGGTCGCCGAATTGGTCGAGTTCCTGCGCGATCCCAGCAAGTTCCAGAAACTCGGCGGCAAAATTCCGCGCGGAGTGTTAATGGTTGGTTCGCCGGGTACGGGTAAAACGCTGCTGGCCAAGGCTATCGCCGGTGAAGCGAAAGTGCCGTTCTTCTCGATTTCTGGTTCAGACTTCGTGGAAATGTTTGTCGGCGTCGGCGCTTCGCGGGTACGCGACATGTTCGAACAAGCCAAGAAACACGCGCCTTGCATCATTTTCATCGACGAAATCGACGCAGTCGGTCGCCATCGCGGCGCAGGTCTCGGCGGCGGTCATGACGAACGCGAGCAGACCCTGAATCAGTTGCTGGTGGAGATGGACGGCTTCGAGGGTAACGAGGGCATCATTGTCATCGCCGCTACCAACCGTCCCGACGTGCTCGATCCCGCGTTGCTGCGTCCAGGCCGCTTTGACCGACAGGTGGTGGTGCCGTTGCCCGATGTGCGCGGTCGTGAGCAGATTCTCAAGGTCCATATGCGCAAGGTGCCGCTGTCGGATAACGTCAAGCCGGCGGTGATCGCGCGCGGCACGCCCGGTTTCTCCGGCGCAGATTTAGCCAATCTGGTCAACGAAGCCGCGCTGTTCGCCGCTCGCGCCAACAAGCGCGATGTGGACATGGACGATTTCGAGAAGGCCAAGGACAAGATCATGATGGGCGCCGAGCGCAAGTCGATGGTGATGAGCGAGGAGGAGAAGAAACTCACTGCCTATCACGAAGCCGGCCACGCCATCGTCGGGCGGCTGGTGCCCTCGCATGACCCGGTTTACAAGGTCAGCATCATCCCGCGCGGACGGGCGCTGGGCGTGACCATGTTCCTGCCGGAAGGCGACCGCTACAGCTTCAGCAAGCAGCGGCTGGAAAGCCAGATTTCCAGTCTGTTCGGCGGACGGATCGCCGAGGCTCTGATTTTTGGGGTGGATTTCGTCACCACCGGTGCGCAGAACGACATCGAGCGCGCCACTGACATCGCCCGCAATATGGTCACCAAGTGGGGCCTGTCGGATCGGCTGGGGCCGCTCACTTACAGCGAGGACGACGGCGAGGTGTTTCTGGGCCGCAGCGTGACCCGGCATAAAAATGTTTCCGACGAAACCGCCCATGTGATTGACGAGGAAATTCGCTCGGTCGTCGACCGTAACTATCGGCGTTCCGAACAGTTGCTGCGGGACAATCTCGACAAACTGCACGCCATGGCCGACGCGCTGATCAAATACGAAACCATTGATTCCGATCAGATCGACGACATCATGGCGGGGAAGCCGCCGCGTGAACCGGTCGATTCCAGCACCGATTCCGAGCCGCCATCAACGGATTCCTCGATCACTCTCGATAAGGATCGGCTGGGTAAAAAGCCGATTGGCGGGCCAGCCCAGCAACATTGAGGAGTAGGGCTATCGCCCCTCTCCCGCTTGCGGGAGAGGGGTTTTTGTTTGGAGGTCTTGGATGCTGATAAATTGTGCCGGAAAGATGCTGGATTTACGCCAGCCGGTAGTTATGGGGGTGTTAAATGTCACCCCCGATTCATTTTCTGACGGCGGGTGTTATCGGCAACTGGATGCCGCGTTGCGCCGCGCTGACATCATGGCCGCCGAGGGTGCGGCGATCATTGATGTCGGTGGCGAATCCACCCGACCGGGTGCGCCCGCCGTGTCGATTCAGGAGGAGCTGGATCGGGTGATGCCGGTCGTGGAGCGGCTGGCCGGGGAACTGCCGGTTCCTGTTTCGGTGGATACCAGCAAGCCAGAGGTGATGCACGAGGCGGCGCGGGCCGGAGCGGGCCTGATCAATGATGTCTGGGCGCTGCGTCAGCCAGGCGCGCTGGAGGCGGCGGCGGCTAGCGGTCTGCCCGTCTGCCTGATGCACATGTTGGGGGAGCCGGCAACCATGCAGCAGGAGCCGCGCTACGGTGATGTCATGGCCGAAGTCCGGGGGTTTCTGGCGGAACGGGTGCGGGTCTGTGAGGTGGCGGGTATTCCCCGCGAACGGATTCTGGTCGATCCCGGTTTCGGCTTCGGCAAAACGCTGAATCATAATTTATCCCTGTTGCGGCATTTGGATGGCTTCACTGATCTTGCAGCGGGCGTATTAGCTGGCGTTTCCCGCAAGAGCATGATTGGCCTGTTGCTGGATGCGCCAATAGATGAACGATTGGCGGGCAGCTTAGCGGCAGCGGTCATCGCGGTCTGGCAAGGCGCTAAAATGATTCGCGCCCATGACGTGCGGGAAACGGTTCAGGCGTTGCGTGTGTGCGCCGCGGTGCGGGCGATGAGCTGACGCTGCTGGGTTTTCGATATACGCCGTCGCTTGTCATCGCTATAATTCCCGGCCATGTTGAGTCAGGGGGCGGGGCGATGAGCAAACGTTATTTTGGTACGGACGGCATTCGCGGGCGAGTGGGCGAGTACCCGATTACCGCTGAATTTGTCTTGAAACTGGGCTGGGCGGTCGGGCGCGTGTTGCAGACCCGGGGCTTTAACAAAGTCGTGATCGGTAAGGACACCCGCATTTCCGGCTATATGTTTGAGTCCGCTCTGGAAGCTGGGTTGTCCGCTGCCGGGGTCAATATCGCCCTGCTAGGACCCATGCCGACGCCGGGCATCGCCTATTTGACCCGTACCTTGCACGCCTGTGCCGGCATTGTGGTCAGCGCTTCCCATAATCCCTATTACGATAATGGCATCAAATTCTTTTCCCGCGACGGGCAAAAACTGCCCGACGACATTGAGGAGCGTATCGAGGAACTGCTGGATCGGCCATTGGAAACGGTTGAGCCGGACGCCTTGGGCAAGGCTGAACGTATTGTCGATGCGGCGGGCCGCTACATCGAATTCTGTAAAAGCACCATTCCGGCCAACACCAGTCTGGCCGGGCTGAAAATCGTCATCGACTGCGCCCATGGCGCGACCTACCACGTCGCGCCTAGCGTGCTGAATGAACTGGGCGCAACCGTGATTCCTCTGGGCGTTACGCCGGATGGCCTGAATATCAATCTGGACTGCGGCTCGACCAAGCCGGCGCTGTTGTGTGCAGCGGTCATGCAGCAGGGAGCTGATCTCGGCATTGCCCTTGATGGTGACGGCGACCGGGTGATCATGGTTGACCACCGGGGTGAGATTCTGGACGGCGACGATCTGTTATTCATTATCGCCCGCGACCGGCTGCGCACCGGTAGCCGGTTCAACGCAATCGTTGGCACGTTGATGACCAATCTGGGTCTGGAGATGGCGTTGCGGGCGCTGGGTCTGGATTTGCACCGGGTCAAGGTGGGCGACCGCTACATTCTGGAGCGTCTTCTGGCCGATCATTTGATTTTGGGCGGCGAGAATTCCGGCCACATTATTTGCCTGGATCGCACCACCACCGGCGATGGCATCATTTCCGCGCTACAGGTGTTGGCGGCGATGCTGCACTCCGAAAAGAACCTGCACGACCTCAAGGCCGGCATGACCAAATATCCGCAGATCCTGATCAATGTTTCGGTCAGCGGCGCAGTCGATTTGAAGCTGCCGCCGATCCAAGCAGCGGTGCAGGCTGTCGAGAACCAGTTGGGCGATCATGGCCGGGTCTTGCTGCGTCCTTCCGGTACTGAACCGGTCGTGCGGGTGATGGTGGAAGGCCCTGATGCTGGGCAGGTCGAACGTCATGCTCGCGAGTTGGCGGGCGTTCTGCGGGATACCCTGTCGGTATGATTGATTTCCCAGCGCGAAATCCGTAAGCTTTGCCGGTTTTTTAAAGTTAGGGGATTAAGAAGATGCGCCGTAAGCTGGTGGCCGGAAACTGGAAGATGAATGGCTCGTCGGAGAGCATCCACGGGTTGTTACAAGGCATAAAAGAGGGCGCTGCGCAAGTCGCGGCTGTTGAACTGGCGGTCTTCCCCCCGTTCGTGTACCTCGGCCTGGTTGAACAACAATTATCTGGTACGGCGGTCGCCTGGGGGACGCAAAATCTCTCCGAACAGGCCTCCGGCGCTTTCACGGGTGAAGTGGCCGGGTCGATGCTGAACGATTTCCATTGTACCTATGTGATCGTGGGCCATTCCGAGCGGCGCACCCTGTATGGCGAAAGTGACGCGATCGTGGCTCGCAAGTTCGCCGCCGCTCGCAAGGTGGGCATCAAGCCGGTCCTCTGTGTGGGCGAGACCCTGGAAGAACGCGATCAGGGTGTTACGGAGTCGGTCGTCGAACGACAACTGAAAGCCGTGCTGGATCTGGAAGGCGTTGAAGCGTTTAATGACGCCGTCATCGCCTATGAGCCGGTTTGGGCCATCGGCACCGGTCGAACCGCCACGCCTCAGCAGGCTCAGGAGGTTCACGCCTTTATTCGCGCCAAACTGGCCGAGCGTAACCCGGAAGTCGCAGAGGAAACGCGCATTCTGTACGGCGGCAGCATGAAAGCCGCGAATGCTGTAGAGTTGCTGGCGATGGCGGACATCGATGGCGGGTTGATCGGCGGCGCATCGCTCGAAGCCAAGGAGTTTCTGGCGATTGCCCGGGCAGGCTGTTAAACTGCCGTCATGGTTTATACCCTCTTTCTCGTCGCGCATGTAGTGGTTGCAGTTACCCTGATTGCCTTGGTATTGTTACAGCAGGGCAAGGGTGCGGATGCTGGCGCGGCGTTTGGCAGCGGCGCTTCCTCTACAATGTTTGGCTCACGGGGTTCGGCATCTTTCCTGAGCCGGACGACAGCGGTTTTGGCGACTGCGTTCTTTTTGACCAGCCTGACGCTGGCCTATGTGGCGACTCAGACCACAACGCCGACCAGTGTGATCGAGCGGACGCCGTCCGAGATTCTTCCGCCTGCTCCAGCGCCAGCAGAATCTGGCCGTCCTGTAGATGTGCCGCAGTTGCCGTCAAAGCAGTAAGAGCGGATTTTCTGATAATGAATGATCGCCGATGTGGTGGAACTGGTAGACACGCTAGCTTGAGGGGTTAGTGGCGCAAGCCGTGCCGGTTCGAGTCCGGCCATCGGCACCAAAAATAAGATCGGGCATTCCAAAACAATATCTCTTGGGATGTTCGGCGTTTTCCGGCAAAGCTGGGAAATGAACGACTGAGCACGTTGAGTGCAGCCATCATGATGAGGTTTCTGTTTCCATGCGGCGTTTTAACCATAATAACCCATGCGCCCGATGGTTTCTGCTATTCCATCCTGGGTTCGGGCCCGGTCTCTAGTACGACCGGCATGTTTCGCCTCCTGTCCAAGACCCGGTCCGCGTAGCGCTTTCTCCCGGCCCGCCATGTCGAAGGTGCGACTCTTATGTTGTCCAATTACCTTCCTGTTCTGATCTTCGTGATCATCGCCCTGGTGATGGCGGTGGTCGTAATTGGCCTCGGCTTTTTCCTCGGCCCCCGCCGCCCCGATGACGAGAAACTGTCACCCTACGAGTGCGGTTTCGAGGCCTTCGAGGATTCCCGGATGAAATTTGATGTCCGCTATTACTTAGTGGCCATCTTGTTCATCATCTTCGATCTGGAAATTGCCTTCCTGTTTCCTTGGGCGATTGTCCTCGACCAAATTGGCTTGTTCGGCTTTGCGGCGATGGCGGTCTTTCTTGGTATTCTGGTGATCGGTTTCATCTACGAGTGGAAGAAAGGAGCCTTGGAATGGGAATAGAAGGCATTCTTGAAAAAGGTATGGTAACGACCACTGCCGACAAACTCATCAACTGGGCGCGCACCGGTTCGATGTGGCCGATGACCTTCGGCTTGGCCTGCTGCGCGGTGGAAATGATGCACGCCGGCGCATCCCGCTACGACCTTGATCGGTTCGGCATCGTGTTTCGGCCCAGCCCCCGCCAGTCTGACGTCATGATCGTCGCGGGCACCCTGTGCAACAAGATGGGGCCGGCATTGCGCAAGGTGTATGACCAGATGGCTGAGCCGCGTTGGGTCATTTCGATGGGGTCTTGTGCCAACGGTGGCGGCTATTACCACTATTCCTATGCGGTGGTGCGCGGTTGCGACCGAATTGTGCCAGTGGACATTTATGTACCCGGTTGCCCACCGACCGCGGAGGCGCTGATCTACGGCATCCTCCAGCTCCAGAATAAAATCCGGCGCACTAACACCATAGCCCGTTGAGAGAATGCTCCATGGCTGACGCTCAGACCCTCGTGGAAAAACTGCAGGCGCGTTTCGGCGATGCCCTACTGGAATGCAAACTGGACTGTGGTGAAGTGACTGTCGAAATTTCACCCGCCCAGGCGATTGAAATTTTTACTGCCCTGCGCGATGAACCGGACTTCGCTTTCGAGCAGGCGATGGATGTTTGCGGCGTGGATTACGCGGCCTATGGCGATGTGGAGTGGGCGACCAATGAGTCTACGGACCAAGGCTTCAGTCGCGGTGTTGTGGAACGGGCACCGGGCCGTGGCCCGGCAGCGGTCCAACAGGCGGCGGGTCGAACGTTCGCTGGCAAAGGCCGTTTTGCTGCTGTCTATCAACTGCTCTCGGTGTCTCGTAATCAGCGGGTGCGGGTGCGGGTGTTCGCGCCGGATGATGAGCTGCCCGTGGTGCCCTCGGTGGTTGGACTATGGTCTTCGGTGAACTGGTTTGAGCGCGAGGCGTTCGACCTGTACGGCATTGTGTTCGAAGGCCACCCTGATTTGCGGCGTATCCTCACCGATTACGGCTTTATTGGTCATCCCTTCCGCAAGGACTTCCCGCTGATCGGCAATGTCGAGATGCGCTACGATCCCGCACGGGGCCGCGTAGTGTACGAACCGGTCAGCATCGAACCACGCGTGCTGGTGCCTCGCGTCATTCGCAAGGACAACCGTTATCTGTCCGAGCCCCACTGAAGGAAGCTGCGATGCCAGAGATTCGTAATTACACGTTGAACTTTGGGCCGCAGCATCCGGCTGCTCATGGCGTGCTGCGTCTGGTGCTGGAACTCGACGGTGAAGTGGTGCAGCGTGCTGATCCACACATTGGCTTGCTGCACCGCGCTACCGAAAAGTTGGCCGAAAGCAAACCGTTTAATCAAAGTATCGGCTATATGGACCGGCTCGACTATATGTCGGCGATGTGTAATGAACACGCCTACGTGCTGGCCATTGAGAAGCTGCTGAGGATTGATCCGCCGGTGCGGGCGCAATACATCCGGGTGATGTATGCGGAAATCACCCGTATTCTGAATCATCTGTTGTGGATCGGCGCACATGGTCTGGACATCGGCGCTATGACCATTTTCCTGTATGCCTTTCGCGAACGCGAGGATCTGGTCGACTGTTACGAAGCAGTGTCTGGTGCCCGGTTTCATGCCGCTTATTTCCGACCAGGCGGCGTCTATCGCGACCTGCCGAATGTAATGCCGAAATACGAGTATGAGACCTCGCGATTCCACAGCAAAAAGGATATTGATGAACAGAACGCGACTCGGCAGGGGACGTTGCTCGATTTCCTTGAAGCGTTTACCGAACGGTTCCCGCAAAAAGTCGATGAATACGAAACCCTGCTGACCGACAACCGCATTTGGAAACAGCGGACGGTCGGTATTGGTGTAGTGACTCCGGAGCGGGCGCTGCAACTGGGTTTTTCCGGGCCGATGTTGCGCGGCTCCGGCTTCGCCTGGGATTTGCGGAAGAAGCAACCCTATGATGTTTATGATCAAATGGATTTCGATATTCCTGTTGGGGTCAATGGCGATTGCTACGACCGCTATCTGGTGCGGGTCGAAGAAATGCGCCAATCCAACCGCATCATCCGTCAGTGTGTGAAATGGCTGAAGGAAAATCCCGGCCCGGTCATCATTGACGATTATAAGGTTGCGCCGCCGCCCCGCGAGAAGATGAAGGAGGACATGGAAGCGCTGATCCACCATTTCAAGCTGTTCACGGAAGGCTACTGCGTCCCCGAAGGCGAGGTCTATGTCGCCACTGAACATCCCAAGGGCGAGTACGGCATCTATTTGATTTCCGATGGCGCTAACAAGCCTTATCGAGTCAAGGTCCGGGCGGCGGGTTTCACGCATCTCTCGTCCATGGACGAAATGACGCGCGGCCACATGCTGGCCGACGTTGTGGCGGTCATCGGCACCCAGGATATCGTTTTCGGAGAGGTTGACCGCTAATGAGCGCACGCAAAAGCGATCTGTTGTCCGCCCACGCCCGTGCGGAAATCGATCACTGGCTGACCCGTTATCCTGCTGATCGCAAACAGTCCGCTGTATTGGCGGCCTTGCGTGAAGTACAGCATGAGAATCAAGGCTATCTCACCACGGAATTGATGGATGCCGTAGCTGATTATCTCGACCTGCCGCCGATTGCGGTTTACGAGGTCGCGACCTTCTACTCGATGTTTGAAACCCAGCCCGTCGGTCGGCATAACATTGCAGTCTGTACCAATATTTCCTGCATGTTGCGTGGTGGTGACACGGTGCTGGCGCATATCGAGAAGAAACTGGGCATCAAGCTCGGCGAGAGTACCCCGGATGGCAAATTCTACCTGAAGCGGGAAGAGGAATGTCTGGCCGCTTGCTGCGGAGCGCCGATGATGCAGGTCGATCATGTGTATTACGAGCATCTGACCCCGGAAAAGGTGGATCAGGTGCTTGATAGCCTGGAGTAATCCCCGATGGCTAATGAGGTGTGTTATCGGACGCTGGGTCTGGACCGGCCCTGGTCCATCGAGACCTATATGAGCGTGGGTGGCTATGATGCCTGGAAGAGCATTCTGGCCGGGCAGTTGACGCCCGATCAGGTGATCGACGAGGTCAAGAAATCCGGTCTGCGGGGACGCGGCGGCGCCGGTTTCCCGACCGGTCTGAAGTGGACCTTCATGCCGCGCAATACAACCGTGCAGAAATACATGGTCTGCAATTCCGATGAGTCGGAGCCAGGGACCTGCAAGGATCGCGACATTCTGCGTTTCAATCCGCATGCCTTGGTTGAGGGCATGGCGATTGCCGGGTTCGCGACGGGTTCCACAGTCGGTTACAACTATATGCGCGGCGAATTTGTGGACGAGCCTTATCAGCGCTTTGAAAGCGCAGTCCAGGAAGCCTATGCCGCCGGTCTGCTGGGCAAGAATATCCAAGGAACCGGGATCGACTTTGATCTCTATCCGAGTCTGGGCGCGGGCGCTTACATCTGCGGCGAGGAAACTGCCCTGTTGGAGTCGCTGGAAGGCAAGAAAGGCCAGCCGCGCTTCAAGCCACCGTTCCCGGCCAGTTACGGTTTGTATGGCAAGCCCACTACGATCAACAATACCGAGTCATTTTCCTCGGTGCCGTCGATCATCCGCAATGGCGGCGAATGGTTCGCCGGTCTCGGCACGACCAATGCGGGCGGCTCCAAGATTTTCTCGGTGTCCGGACATGTCGAAAAGCCGGGTAATTTTGAAGTCTCACTGGGCATCCCGTTTGCAGAGCTGCTGGCGCTGGCTGGCGGAGTCTGGAAAGGACGCAAGCTCAAGGCGGTCATTCCGGGTGGTTCCTCGGTGCCGGTGGTGCCGGGCGATATTATGCTTAAGGCGAATATGGATTACGATTCCGTATCCAAGATCGCCGGGTCGATGCTTGGTTCGGGGGCGGTGATCGTGATGGACGAGACCACCGACATGGTCAAGGCGCTGCAACGCATTTCCCGGTTCTACTTCTCCGAATCCTGTGGGCAATGCACCCCCTGTCGCGAAGGCACGGGTTGGCTGTACCGGGTCGTAACCCGCATTGTGGAAGGTAAGGGTCGGCCTGAAGATCTGGAACTGCTCGATAGTGTGGCCAGCAAGATCGAGGGGCGCACTATCTGTGCGCTAGGCGACGCCGCCGCCATGCCGGTGCGCAGTTTCGTCAAGCATTATCGCCATGAATTCGCGCACTACATCGAATATAAGCGCAGCATGATTAGCGGTTAGTGATGAGTAGCCAGAGGTTAGCCGCTGATCACTGGACTAACCCCTGCCCATAACTCGGTTGCAGCAGGTAAAAGATGAGCGAGGAACAGGTCAATATCGAAGTCAACGGCATCCCGCTGAAGGCGCGCAAGGGCGCGATGCTCATCGAGGTCACCGATGCGGCGGGCATTTCCATCCCCCGTTTCTGTTATCACAAGAAGCTGTCCGTTGCCGCCAGTTGCCGGATGTGTCTGGTCGAGGTGGAAAAGGCGCCTAAGCCGTTGCCAGCCTGCGCGACCCCGGTGATGGAGGGCATGAAGGTTTACACCGAATCGCCCAAGGCGCTGGCGGCGCAGAAGGGCACTATGGAGTTCCTGCTGATTAATCATCCGCTAGACTGCCCGATCTGCGATCAGGGCGGCGAGTGCGAGCTGCAGGACGTGGCGCTGGGTTATGGCGGCGATGTGTCCCGCTTCAGCGAGCGCAAAAGGGTCGTGCAGGATAAGGATATTGGCTCGCTGATCGCGATGGAGATGACCCGCTGCATCCATTGCACACGGTGCGTGCGCTTCGGTGAGGAGATCGCTGGCCTGCGCGAGTTGGGCGCAACCGGGCGCGGTGAGAATATGGAAATCGGTACCTATGTGTCCAAGACAGTGATTTCGGAATTGTCCGGCAACGTCATCGACCTGTGTCCGGTCGGGGCGCTGACTGCCAAACCGTCTCGCTACAAGGGTCGTTCCTGGGAGTATGTGCAACATGCCGCCATCGCGCCGCATGATTCCGTCGGCTCCAACATTTTTATTCACACCTTGCGTGGTCAAGTGATGCGGGTCGCCCCACGGGAAAACGAGTTAGTGAATGAAACCTGGATTTCCGACCGTGACCGGTTTAGCTACGAGGGCATCTACAGTGCTGATCGCCTGGCTAAACCGCTCGTCAAGGGCGTTGAGACTGGCTGGGAAGCAGCGTTAGAAGCCGCTGCCAAAGGGTTGAAAGACATCATTGCCCGGTATGGTGCGGAATCTGTCGGGTTCCTGGTTTCGCCTACGGCGACGGTTGAAGAATTGTATCTGGCGCAAAAGCTGGCGCGGGGTCTAGGTATTCCGAATATTGACCATCGCTTGCGGCAGGCTGATTTCAGCGATCAGGGCAGTGCGCCGGTGTTCCCATGGCTGGGGCAGGCCATTGAAGACCTGGAAAAGGTCAAAGCGGCGCTGCTGATTGGTTCCAACGTCCGTATGGAACAGCCGCTGGTCGGTCATCGCTTGCGCAAGGCGGCGCTGGCGGGCGGCCAGGTGATGTTCATCAATCCGCGTGATTTCGACTTCCGCTTCCCGGTCGCCGCCAAGGTCATTGCCGATCCGCTCGGTATGGTAACTGCGTTGGCCGGCGTTGCTCAGGCGGTTGCCGACTTGAAGGGTGTCACTCTGCCGGTGAATCTGGCGAGCTTGGTTTCCGGTGTTCCCGGTGACGCCGAACGCACTATGACCGCTAATTTGACCAATGCGCCAGCGACCGTATTGCTGGGCAATTTGGCGATTTCCCATCCGGCGTTTGCGCAACTGCGGGCACTGGCCGGTTTTGTCGCCCAGCAGAGCGGCGCGCAACTGGGCTATCTGCCGGAAGCCGCCAATTCAGCGGGCGGCTGGCTGGTCGGGGCATTGCCACATCGCGGGCCTGGTGGTCAGAAAGCATCCGCAGTGGGTCTGGATGCGCGGGTGATGCTCGAATCGCCGTGCAAGGCGTATGTGCTGCTCGGCGTTGAGCCGGAACTGGACTGCTGGGACGGCGCGGCGGCGCTGAAGGCCTTGCAGGGCGCCGAGCTAGTGATTTCGCTCAGTCCCTACGCCGGGTTAGCAGGCAAGACTCAAGCACAGATGATCCTGCCGGTGGCGACGTTTGCGGAAACGTCAGGAACCTATGTTAACGCCGAAGGACGCTGGCAAAGCTTTAATGGCGCCAGTAAGCCGTTTGGCGAATCACGCCCTGCCTGGAAGGTGCTGCGGGTACTCGGTAATCTTCTTAAAATCAGTGGGTTCGACTACGCCAGTTCTGAAGGGGTGCTGGCTGAAGCGCAGAATGCCTGTGCTTCAGTAAAGCCTGACAATACCGCGTATCTCGACTTGCCATTTACACCATTTCGGGCTGACGGGCTGCTGCGTGTGGCGGATGTGCCGATTTACGCGACTGACCCACTGGTGCGGCGTGCACCTTCGCTTCAGGCGAGTCCGCTGGCGCGGCCGGTTGAAGTGCGATTGCATCCCGAAGTAGCCCGTGATTTGGGTGTGGCTGGGCGGGAGCAGGTGCAGGTACGGCAGAACGGTATCGCGGTCGATTTGCCGTTGGTGCTGGATGAAAGCATTCCCCAAGGTTGTGCGTGGATTCCGGCAGGATTGATCGCCAGCGTGGCGCTCGGTCCGGCGGTCGGCCCCGTGGCTATTCAATAACAACCAGGATGAGATCATGGAAACCTTGCTGACGATCATCATCATCCTCTTGAAAATCGTCGCCCTGCTGGTGCCCCTGCTGGTGTCTGTGGCGTATTTGACCTTTGCTGAACGCAAGATCATCGGCTACATGCAGGTTCGGCTCGGCCCTAACCGGGTCGGTCCCAAGGGCTGGCTCCAGCCCATCGCCGATGCCATGAAGCTGATGTTCAAGGAAATCGTGTTGCCGAGCCGGGCTAACCGCTTTCTGTTCGTGCTGGCGCCGGTCATTTCCTTCGGGCCAGCGCTGGCGGCTTGGGCAGTGGTGCCATTTGGCGATGGTCTGCTGATTTCCCATCTGGATGCGGGTCTGCTGTATTTGCTGGCGCTGACCTCGCTGGGCGTGTACGGCGTGATCATCGCCGGCTGGGCCTCAAACTCCAAGTATGCTTTCCTGGGTGCGATGCGTTCGGCAGCGCAGATCGTCGCCTACGAAATCGCCATGGGTTTTGCCTTGGTCGGGGTATTGATGGCGGCGGGCAGTCTGAATCTCAATCAGATCGTGTTGGCGCAGCAAGGCAGTCTGCTGCACTGGTTCTGGTTGCCGTTGTTACCGCTGTTCATGGTTTATTTCATCTCCGGCGTAGCCGAAACCAACCGTGCGCCCTTTGACGTGGCGGAAGGCGAGTCCGAAATCGTGGCGGGCTTCCATGTGGAGTATTCCGGCATGGCGTTCGCGGTGTTTTTTCTGGCCGAATATGCCAACATGATTCTGGTGTCAGCCTTGGCCGCAACCATGTTCCTGGGTGGCTGGCTGTCGCCTTTCCAGGGTGTTCCGGTGCTGGGCGAACTCTTTGCCTTTGTTCCTGGCGCAATCTGGCTGGTGGTCAAGATCGCGCTCCTGTTGTTGTTGTTCCTGTGGTTCCGCGCTACGTTCCCGCGCTATCGCTATGATCAGATCATGCGACTGGGCTGGAAAGTTTTCATTCCGGTCACGCTGGTCTGGCTGTTCGTGATTGGGCTGGGCGTACTGGGTCAGGTCGGTCCGTGGTTTGATTGAACGGAGAGTAAGCGATGAATACCCTGAACTCCATTCGGTACTACTTCAAGAGCTTCATGCTCTGGGAGTTGTTGCTAGGACTGCGGTTGACCGGCCGTTACCTGTTCTCCAAGAAGATCACAGTGCAGTTTCCGGAAGAGCGCACACCGCTATCGCATCGCTTCCGGGGGTTGCACGCGCAGCGTCGTTATCCAAACGGCGAGGAGCGCTGTATCGCTTGCAAGCTGTGCGAAGCGGTTTGCCCGGCGCTGGCGATTACTATTGAGTCGGAGCAGCGGGCGGATGGCGGGCGCCGCACAACCCGCTATGACATTGATCTGTTTAAGTGTATTTTCTGCGGATTCTGCGAAGAAGCCTGCCCGGTTGACGCTATCGTGGAAACCCGAGTGTTCGATTATCACTTCGAAAAGCGTGGCGAGCAAATCATGACCAAACAGAAGCTGCTGGCTCATGGCGACCGTTGCGAGGCGCAAATCGCCGCTGACCGGGCCGCCGATGCGGCTTACCGCTGAGTCCCGTTGCCCGATAATGATCAATAAAGACAGGTCTCCTCATGGGATTTGAAAAATTTCTCTTCTACGTCTTCGCGCTGATCCTGATCTTTGCGGCGGTCCGAGTGATTACCGTGCGCAACCCGGTTCATGCAGCGTTGTTCCTGGTGCTGGCGTTTTTCACCAGCGCTGCACTCTGGCTGTTGATTGAAGCCGAGTTCCTGGCTATCGCTCTGGTACTGGTGTATGTCGGCGCGGTGATGGTGTTGTTTTTGTTCGTGGTCATGATGCTGGACATCAATGTCGATCCGGTGCGGGAGGGGTTCATTAAATACCTGCCGGTTGGGGCGGCTGTAGGGCTGGTTATATTCCTTGAAATGGCGGCCCTTATCGTATTGAGCGGTTACTTCAGCGGCGATCGATACAGTCTGACCGCCCACGCCGCTGATTACAGCAACACCAAGGAACTGGGCAGCGTTCTATACACCTTTTACGTCTATCCGTTCGAGATCGCCTCAGTGATTTTATTGGTCGCGATTGTCGCCGCTATTTCGCTGACGATGCGGCGCCGGGAAGGGGTCAAGATACAGAATCCAGGCGAGCAGGTGCGCGTGTCGCGGGATGACCGGGTGCGGGTTGTGCGACTGACCCCGGAAAAGAAAAACTGATTTATAGACCGTCGGTTTCCAATCATGCAAAACATCAAAGCGGGGGATAGATGATCGCGCTGACTGATTATCTCGTGCTGGGAGCGATCCTCTTTTGTCTCAGCGTCGCCGGCATCTTTCTGAACCGGAAAAATGTCATCATTCTGCTGATGTCGATTGAGCTGATGCTGCTGGCGGTGAATTTCAACTTCATCGCTTTTTCGCAGTTCCTTGGCGACACCATCGGCCAGGTTTTTGTCTTTTTCATCCTGACAGTGGCTGCGGCTGAATCGGCTATCGGCCTGGCTCTTCTGGTGGTGCTGTTCCGCAACCGCCACACGATCAACGTCGCCGACCTCGACACGCTGAAGGGTTAGCCCCATGCAAAACGTCTATCTCGGGATTGTGCTTGCGCCGCTGTTGGGCGCCATCATCGCCGGTCTCTTTGGCCGCAAGATTGGCCGCGCCGGTGCTCACTGGGTGACGATTATCGGCGTGGCGGTCTCCTTCCTGCTGTCGCTGATCGTGCTTCGCCACCATGTCTTGAACGGTGCGGAACCGTACAACGGGTCAGTTTACACTTGGATGATGGTGGAGGGTATCCGTCTGGAAATCGGCTTCTTGGTCGATAATCTGACGGCGGTGATGATTTCCACCGTGACCTTCGTGTCCCTGATGGTGCATGTTTACACTATTGGCTATATGCATGACGATGACGGCTATCAGCGTTTCTTTAGCTACATCGCGCTGTTTACCTTCGCCATGCTGATGCTGGTCATGGCCAACAACTTCCTGCAACTGTTCTTCGGTTGGGAAGGTGTGGGTCTGGTGTCCTATCTGCTGATTGGCTTCTGGTATAAGCGCGAGAGCGCCATTTTCGCCAGCCTCAAGGCCTTCCTGGTCAACCGGGTCGGCGATTTCGGTTTCTTGTTGGGCATCGCTGCTGTATTAATGGCTTTCAACAGCATCGACTACGCTGACGTATTCGCCGCCGCCCCGCTGATGGCTGGCGTGACCGTGCAGATCATCCCCGGCGTTGACTGGTCGTTGATGACCCTGATTTGCATCCTGCTGTTCATCGGCGCGATGGGTAAATCGGCGCAGGTGCCGCTGCATGTGTGGCTGCCGGATTCGATGGAAGGCCCTACCCCGATCTCGGCGCTGATCCATGCGGCAACGATGGTGACTGCCGGCATCTTTATGGTGGCCCGCATGTCGCCGCTGTTTGAACTGTCGGAAACCGCGTTGAGTTTCGTGCTGATTATCGGTTCGATCACGGCGTTGTTCATGGGCTTCCTGGGTATCGTTCAGAATGACATCAAGCGGGTGGTGGCCTATTCAACGTTGTC
The DNA here is from genome assembly GCA_964508935.1 of uncultured Candidatus Competibacteraceae bacterium. GTDB lineage: Bacteria > Pseudomonadota > Gammaproteobacteria > Competibacterales > Competibacteraceae > UBA2383. The sequence continues at coordinate 22,514 of CAZDVY010000015.1, forward strand.
ACAGCTTGGCTATATGACGGTGGCGTTGGGCGTATCGGCCTATTCCGCCGCCTTTTTCCATCTGATGACCCATGCGTTCTTCAAGGCGCTGCTGTTCCTGGGTGCTGGTTCCGTGATTATCGCCATGCACCATGAACAGGATATCCGCAAGATGGGCGGGCTGTGGAAGTACATGCCGATTACTTGGATCACGTTCCTGCTCGGAACGCTGGCGTTGATCGGTACTCCGGGTTTCGCTGGTTTCTACTCCAAGGACAGTATTCTGGAAGCAGTGCATTACTCGAACATTGCCGGGTCCGGTTTCGCCTACTTTGCCGTGATGCTCGGCGTGTTTGTGACCTCATTCTACTCCTTCCGCCTGTATTTCCTGGTGTTTCACGGTAAAGAGCGGATGGATCATCACACCCAGGAGCATCTGCATGAAACGCCGGCGGTGGTGACTGTGCCGCTGATTCTGCTGGCGATTCCGTCTGTGGTGATTGGCGCCATGACCATTGAGCCGCTGTTGTTTGGCGATGTATTCAAGGGGATTATCGCAGTAGCACCGGCGCACGATGTCTTGAAGCAGTTAGGTGAGCATTTCCACGGGGCGATGAGCTTTGCCTTGCATGGCGTGACCGGCCTGCCGTTTATCTTGGTGCTGGCTGGTTTTGGTTCAGCGTTCTATCTGTACATGGTCAAGCCGGAGCTGCCGGATGTGATCCAGCAGAAAGTCGCCTTGTTGTACGACATCATGGTGCGCAAGTATCTGTTTGACGAAATCTACCAGTCGGTTTTCATGCGCGGCAGCCGGAATTTGGGTACGGTGCTATGGAAATACGGCGATGCTGGCTTGATCGACGGTTTGATGGTAAACGGCACCGCGCGTTTGGTGGGGTGGTTCAGCGCCATCAGCCGGCATGTGCAGACCGGGTACCTCTATACTTATGCGTTCGCCATGATCATCGGCTTGCTGATCCTGCTGACCTGGTTTGTTGCCCGCTAACCTGGAAGAAGAAAAACCATGCTGTCGGAACTGCCTTTGCTGAGTCTTGTCATCTGGTTCCCGATCCTCGGCGGCATTGCGGTGCTGTTCGTGGGCGACGAAAACCCTGGCCGCGCCAAGGCACTGTCCCTGGCGGTGGCGATCCTGAGCTTCCTGATCAGTGTCCCGTTGTTCTCGTCCTTTGACGTGACCACGGCGGCGATGCAATTCCAGGAGTTTGTACCCTGGATTCCCGCGTTCAGCGTTAACTACCATCTGGGCGTCGATGGCTTCTCGATGCCGCTGATCCTGCTCACCGCGTTCATGACGGTGCTGGTGGTGATCGCTGGCTGGGAAGTGATTCAGTACCGGATCGCCCAGTACATGGCCGCCTTCCTGATCATGGAAGGGCTGATGATTGGCGTATTCGCCGCGCTGGACGCCATCCTGTTTTATGTGTTTTTCGAGGCGATGCTGATCCCGATGTTTCTGATCATCGGCATCTGGGGCGGCCCGCGCCGGGTGTACGCAACGATCAAGTTTTTCCTGTATACCTTCCTGGGTTCGGTGTTCATGCTGATCGCGTTGATCTACATGTACACGCAGGCCAGCAGCTTCGAAATTCTGGATTTCCACAAGCTGCCGCTGAATTTAACTGAACAGGTACTGATTTTCTTGGCTTTCCTGCTGGGTTTTGCGGTCAAGGTGCCGATGTGGCCGGTGCATACCTGGTTGCCGGACGCCCATGTGGAAGCGCCCACTGGTGGTTCGGTGATTCTGGCGGCGATTACCCTGAAGATCGGTGGCTACGGTTTCCTGCGGTTCGCCCTGCCGATCACGCCGGATGCGTCCGCCATGTTGGACTGGCTGATCATCACCATGTCGCTGGTGGCGGTGGTCTATATCGGTCTGGTCGCCCTGATTCAACAGGACATGAAGAAACTGATCGCCTATTCGTCTATCGCCCACATGGGCTTTGTGACCCTGGGTTTCTTCATTGTATTCGGCATTGAACGCCATACAGGCAGCCTGAGCGGCGCGGCCATGGGTATCGAGGGTGGTATGGTGCAGATGGTCTCGCACGGCTTCATCTCTGGCGCGCTGTTCCTCTGCGTCGGCGTACTGTATGACCGGGTACATTCCCGCCAGATCAAGGACTATGGCGGCGTCGCCAACACCATGCCGATCTTCGCGGCGTTCATGGTGCTGTTCGGCATGGCCAACTCCGGTTTACCGGGTACGTCCGGATTCGTCGGTGAGTTCATGGTCATCCTGAGCAGCTTCAAGGCCAGCTTCTGGATCGCCTTCCTGGCGTCCGCCACGCTGATCCTGGGCGCGGCCTATACGCTGTGGCTGATCAAGCGGGTGATCTTCGGCGAGATTGGTAATCACCATGTCGCCGAGCTGGAGGATGTGAACACCCGGGAAATCATCATGCTGAGTCTGCTGGCGGCGGCTGTGCTGTTGCTAGGCGTCTGGCCCGATCCGCTCACTTCAGTGATGCACGCTTCGGTGGATAATCTAGTACAGCACGTTGTCGCTTCCAAGTTGCTGTAAGGGCCTCTGGCGGAAAGAATCGGACAATTACTCATGAACTTTGTTGCCCCTGATTTCATGCCGGTCCTGCCGGAAATCTTCGTTTTGACCTTGACGTGCCTGATCCTGGTCATTGACGTGTTCCTGGAACAGCGGCAGCGCCATATCACCTATGGGCTGGCGCAAATTACCCTGTTAGGTGCAGCGCTACTGACGTTGCTGACCTATTCCCAGGCGCCCGTGACCACCATGTTCGGTCACTACATTAAAGACGCCATGGGTGATCTGCTTAAGCTGTTCATCTATCTGGCTTCTGCAGCAGTATTCCTGTACTCCCGTGACTATCTGCGCCAACGCAATTTGTTCAAGGGTGAGTACTATGTACTGGGCCTGTTCGGGGTGTTGGGCATGATGATCATGGTTTCAGCCCACAGCCTGCTCAGCGTATACCTGGGGCTGGAACTACTGTCACTGTCGCTGTATGCGCTGGTGGCGACCGACCGTGATTCGCCCGTTGCCTCCGAAGCAGCCATGAAATACTTTGTACTGGGTTCGCTGGCGTCTGGCATGTTGTTGTACGGTATCTCGATGATCTATGGCGCGACCGGCAGCGTAGATTTGCAGGTCGTAGCGGATGCTGTGGGTCAGCAAAGTGCGGATAACCTGGTGCTGGTGTTTGGACTGGTTTTTCTGGTGGTCGGTTTGGCGTTCAAGCTGGGCGCGGTCCCATTCCATATGTGGTTGCCGGATGTTTACCAGGGTGCGCCGACCTCGGTGACGCTATACATCGGTTCAGCGCCCAAGCTGGCGGCTTTCGCGCTGGTGATGCGGATTCTGGTGGATGGCTTGGGTACATTGCAGGGCGACTGGCAGCAGATGTTGATTATTCTGGCGGTGCTGTCTATCGCGTTGGGCAATCTGGTGGCCATCGCGCAGACCAATATCAAGCGGATGCTGGCCTATTCAACGATTTCCCATGTGGGCTTTCTGCTACTGGGCATTCTGTCGGGCACCCCGGAAGGCTACGCGGCCTCAATGTTCTATACCATCGTCTATGTGCTGATGGCGGTCGGGGCATTCGGCGTGATCATCGTATTGAGCCGATCCGGGTTTGAGGCGGAAAATATTGATGACTTCAAGGGGCTGAATGACCGCAGCCCATGGCTGGCCTTCCTGATGATGATGATCATGATGTCGATGGCAGGTGTGCCGTTCCTGGTCGGGTTCTACGCCAAATGGGTCGTGCTGCAGGCAGTCGTGGATATCGGCCTGGTCTGGCTGGCGATTGTCGGTGTGGTGTTTTCGGTGATCGGCGCGTTTTATTATCTGCGGGTGGTGAAATGCATTTACTTTGAGAAGCCCGATCAGAGCGAGGCGATCGAACTCAGTCGGGATACGGAAATCATAATCAGCGCCAATGGGTTGCTGCTGGTGGTGTTGGGGCTGTATCCGACAGCGCTGATGACTTGGTGTGCCGCGGCGCTGTTGAATTGAGGCTGATTCAGCCGAATGTCTCAAAATTTGGTGATCGGCCTGTGGCTGGGGTTGGCGGTGGTCGCCGCCAACTTGCCTTGGCTGAGTGAGCGCTGGTTGTTAATCATCGCCCGCCGAAATCGGCGGGCGAAGCCGTTTTGGTTTCGGCTCGTTGAATGGGGCCTGTTGTATGGCCTGATCGCTGGTATCGGCTTCGGATTTGAGTACAAGACGACCGGCGGAATTCATGTCCAGGATTGGGAGTTTTACGCTGTAACACTATGCTTGTTTGCGGTCAGCGCCCTGCCGGGGTTCATTTATCGTCATCAACTGCGGAGATTATTGGAACAAGCGGGGCGCGCCGGGAGTCAGGGGATAGAGTGATAATTTGCTGCACTGCAATATAAAACAGTGTATAGTGAGGCCGCTTTTAGTTAAGTTTGTGGAGCGGTCATGTCCAAACAGCATCCCATCATTGCTATCACGGGTTCATCCGGGGCCGGCACCTCGACAGTGCGTGTGGCGATGGAACATATCTTTCGGCGAGATGGAATCAACGCTATCACTGTGGAAGGCGATAGTTTTCACCGCTATGACCGCCTGGAAATGCAGCAGCAGGTGGAACAGGCGCTGCGGGAGGATCGTCATCTCAGCCACTTTGGACCGGAAGGCAACCTGTTTGACCGACTGGAGGCGCTGTTTATGGAGTACAGCGAGCGCGGGACTGGGTTGCGACGTTACTATCTCCATGACCCGGAGAAAGCAAAACTCTACGGTCAGGAGCCTGGTTTTTTCACCCCTTGGACGCAATTGCCTTCGGGAACCGATCTGTTGTTCTACGAAGGTCTGCATGGCGGGGTAGTGACCGATAGAGTGAATGTCGCTCGCTATGTGGATTTGCTGATTGGGGTCGTGCCCATCGTCAATCTGGAATGGATCCAGAAAATCCATCGCGATACCGCTGAACGTGGCTACAGCCCGGAAGCGGTGACCGACACCATCCTGCGGCGCATGCATGATTACACTCATTACATCGTGCCACAGTTCTCGCGTACCGACATCAACTTCCAGCGGGTGCCGACGGTAGATACCTCCAATCCCTTCGCTGCTCGCGACATTCCTACCCTGGATGAGAGCTTTGTGGTGATCCGCTTCCGGGAGCCGCGCAAGACCCAGCCGGATTTCACCTACCTATTGCACATGATCCATGATTCCTTTATGTCGCGTCGTAACACCATCGTGGTGCCTGGCGGCAAGATGGGGTTTGCCATGGAACTTATTCTACAACCTTTGATTGAGCAACTGATTCGCCGGGAGTATTAGAATCGTGGAGAAACCCTTATTGCCTAAGTTACTGCAAGCGACTGCTGGCAATAACCCCGATGGACGCTCAAAGGTGACCACCCTATATTTTGGCGGGCACTTCAAAAACACTCACAAGTTCCTGCATGAGCAGAGGTACTACCACGCTCCCTCGGTGCGATAGGTAATAAGAATTTTTCCACAGTCTCTCACAATACGCCCTTCGGATACGACCCCAGCACCCGGAATAAGCTAGCCTGTTCGCGCAATTCCGCCAGCGCTTTTACGACGGGTTCATCCTGCGCATGACCGTCAAGGTCGATAAAGAATACATAATCCCACATGCCGCGCCGCGAGGGCCGCGATTCAATACGGCTCATACTGACATGATTCCGGGCCAACGGCTCCAGTAGATTGAATAATGCGCCCGGACGATTGAGTGAAGCGACTAGCAGCGCAGTTTTATCATCACCAGACGGCATGATCGGTTGTGAACCAATAATCAGAAACCGGGTGGTGTTATTTGGCTCATCTTCGATATTACGTACCAGGGTTGGCAATTTATAAATATCCGCTGCACATTGTCCGGCAATCGCTGCGGTATCCGTCTCGTCGCGCACCCGCAACGCTGCTTCGCCATTACTGCTGACTTCGACTTGTTCAACGCAGGGCATATTGGCATCCAGCCACTCCCGGCATTGCGCCAGTGATTGCCGGTGTGAGTAAATCCGGCGAATATCCGTCAATACTGTGGCGTGGGTAATCAGGTGATGATTGATCCGCATTTGTACTTCGCCGCAAATCCGCAACGGCGATTGCAAAAACATGTCCAGGGTATGATTGACCACGCCCTCCGTGGAATTTTCCACCGGTACGACGCCATAATCAGCAGAACCGGCTTCGACTTCGCGGAAGACTTCATCAATGGCCCGCAAGGGAATACTGTGAATCGACTGGCCGAAATGCTTGAGCGCCGCCGCTTGGGTAAAGGTGCCTTCCGGGCCAAGAAAGGCAATTTTCAATGGTTCCTCCAGCGCCAGGCAGGCCGACATGATTTCGCGGAACAACCGGGCCATCTCCTCGCTGCTCAACGGTCCCTGATTAGTCTCGATGACCCGCCGTAACACCTGCGCCTCTCGCTCTGGGCGGTAGAAATTGCCTGTTGTTCCCGCCGCCTGCTTAATCGCACCGACCTGTTGCGCACACCGCGCCCGTTCAGAGATCAGGGTCTGAATTTGTCGATCCAGTCCGTCGATTTGCTCCCGCAACGCTTGCAGGCGGTCCGCTTCGTTCATGCGGCCCCCTCATCATCGCTATCGTTTACATCGTCATCCGTTGATAGCTCGCTGCTGGCCTCTCCCTCACTGATACCCTCGATCTTTTCGACGCCGACCAGCTTTTCATTGTCGTGCAGGCGAATTAATGTCACACCCTGAGCATAGCGACTCATCAGCGAAATGCCCTCAACAGGCGTGCGCACTAGGGTGCCACCATCGGTAATCAGCATAATCTCGTGATCGTTTTCTACCTGCACCGCGCCAATCACCTGGCCATTGCGCTCAGAAGTCTGGATCGAAATAACGCCCTGACCACCGCGTCTATGTCGGGGATAATCAGCGACGGGGGTGCGCTTGCCATAGCCGTTCTCAGTTACGGTTAATATCGTTCCTTCTTGGACCACAATCAGGGCAATGATTTTCTGATCGGTATCCATGCGGATACCGCGCACTCCACAGGCTGAACGACCAGTATTCCGTACCTCGGTCTCGGTGAAGCGCAACGCCTTGCCAGCGTCGGTAAACAGTATCACGTCGCTCTGTCCATGAGTGAGGGCTACATTGACCAGTTGGTCACCGTCACGCAAGTCGATGGCAATGATGCCGCTAGGACGCGGACGGGAGTATTCAGACAGGGGGGTTTTCTTAACCGTGCCGTTAGCAGTGGCAAAAAGTACATAGTGGCTGTCATCGAACTCACGTACCGGCAACACCGCATTGATCCGTTCGCCGTCTTCCAGTGGCAGCAGATTCACAATCGGCCGGCCACGCGCCGTCCGCCCGGCTTGCGGCAGTTCGTAAACCTTTTTCCAATACACCCGGCCTCGGTTGGAGAAGCAAAGAATCGTATCGTGGGTGCTAGCAATGAACAACTTGTCGACGAAATCCTCTTCCTTGACTGTGGTCGCCGCCCGGCCTCGCCCACCGCGTTTCTGCGCCCGGTACAGTGACAGGGATTGTGACTTGACGTAACCCGCATGGGAGAGCGTGACCACGACCGCTTCCTCGGTGATCAAATCCTCCAGATTAAAGTTCTGCTCATCTGCGAGGATGGCGGTACGGCGGGGATCGATATATTGAGTGCGCAGATCGACCAGCTCGGCGCGAATCACCGCCGTCAACCGCTCTGGTACGGTCAGAATTTCCAGATAATCCCGAATGCGGTTCAACAGTTCCTGGTATTCATCCAGCAGCTTGCGCTGTTCCAGACCGGTGAGTCGATGTAGCCGTAAATCCAGAATGGCTTGGGTCTGGACGGGCGACAGTCGGTAACCGGCCCCACTCAATCCGTATTCCGCCAGTAAGTTATCGGGCCGCGACAAAGTGGCGCCGGTCTGCGCCAGCAAGTCAGTGATCGGCCCTGGTATCCAGGTTTGTTCCAGCAACGCCACCCGGGCGGTTGCCGGATCGGCGGCAGCACGGATCAGCGCGATGAGTGGATCGAGATTGGCCAGCGCGACCATTAAGCCTTCAACGAGGTGTGTACGTTCACGGGCCTTGCGCAGATCGAACACGGTGCGCCGCACGACTACTTCGCGGCGGTGCGAAAGAAATGCCTCCAGCACCTGTTTAAGATTGAGCAGGCGCGGCTGTCCTTCCACTAACGCCACCATATTAACGCTGAACGCGCACTGTAGCGTAGTGTGTAAAAACAAATTATTCAGAACGACTTCAGCAGACTCACTCCGCCGTAATTCAATATAAATACGCATTCCATCCTTATCAGATTCATCGCGCAATTCAGCAATACCCTCGATCTTTTTTTCCTTGACTAGTTCCGCAATTTTTTCGATCAACCGCGCTTTATTCACCTGATAAGGCAATTCACTAACAATAATCGCTTGTCGATTGCGCACCTCATCGAGTTCAGTCTCGGTTTTAGCGCGCATTTGAATACGGCCACGCCCGGTCATATACGCATCGCGAATACCGCTGACACCATTAATCTGTGCAGCAGTGGGAAAGTCTGGCCCTGGTAAATGGCGCATTAATTGGGGAATTGTTAATGTTGGGTCATCAATTAGGGCGATGCAGGCATCAACAACTTCACCAAGGTTATGCGGTGGGATATTTGTCGCCATACCGACAGCAATCCCGGAAGAACCGTTAACTAATAGATTAGGCAGGCGTGTGGGGAAAACAGCGGGTTCGTGTTCGGATTCATCATAATTCGGGATAAAATCAACAGTCTCCTTGTCAAGATCAGCCAGTAATTCATGAGCAATGCGAGACATGCGGACTTCAGTGTAACGCATTGCCGCAGGCGAATCACCATCAATGCTGCCAAAATTGCCCTGCCCATCGACCAGCATATAACGGAGAGAAAATGGCTGCGCCATACGGACAATCGTGTCATAAACTGCTACATCACCGTGCGGATGATATTTACCGATGCAGTCACCGACTACCCGCGCCGATTTTTTATAGGGCTTATTCCAGTCATTGCCCAGTTCACTCATGGCGAACAACGCCCGCCGATGTACTGGTTTGAGGCCATCGCGTACATCCGGCAACGCCCGGCCAACGATCACGCTCATGGCGTAATCCAGGTAAGATTGCCGCATTTCGTCTTCGAGATTGACAGGCAAGATTTCTTTCGCAATTTCAGTCATTTGAAGCCTCTGAACAACATCGAATCCGCATGAGGGGGGAGCGATGAAATAAGAGGAATTGTAACATGATCCGCGCTGGAAAAGCGGATTCTCGCGCGTCATCCTAACCGATTCATCATTCTTGAACGCTATAGAAATTAAGTTAAACCTCCTCTTCGGTCTAATAATTTTCAGACCGTAATTTACACAGGGACGGGTTTAAAGTAACCTTGCCAAGTTTTTTGGCGTCTGTATTTGTAGAGACTTCTTAACTCGAGGAGTGATGTAGTGAGTAATTTCTGGGACATACTTTATCTGATCTTATCGGCTTTCTTTTTTGTGGCGTACCTCATCGTTCTCTTCCATGTGGTCATCGACCTTTTCCGGGACGCCGACCTGACCGGGGGCGTCAAAGTCCTCTGGCTGATCGGTCTCATTTTTCTGCCGGTTTTGACCGCACTCCTCTATATCCTGGCCCGTGGCAGAGGTATGGCAGAGCGACAGCGGGCCGCGATGCAGCGCGCCAAGTCTGACGCTGATGCCTATATCCGTGAAGTCGCAGGAAAATCGCCAGCGGACCAGATCGCTGACGCCAAGGTGCTGCTTGACGCCGGCACGATCAATCAGGAGGAGTTCGCCAGACTTAAGGCCAAAGCCCTCGCTTGACCCTTCTGTATCTTCGGCAGTGTGGCTTATCATTGCCGGAGGGACTGTTATTAACAATTCCGTTAGTTAATAAGGTCAGCGCTAAAAAGCGTTGTTTACAGATTATTCAATGTTTTCATTTAAGGAGTTTGCATGACCACCAAGACCCCTGCGGGCGTGCAGTCACAACGTGATACTGTGCTCGTTGATCTCGGGCTGCAAGGCGGCGGCGCGCACGGTGCGTTTACCTGGGGTGTACTGGATCGCCTGCTGGAAGTTCCCTGGTTACGCTTCGACGGGATTTCCGGCACTTCAGCCGGGGCGATGAACGCTGTAGTAATGGCTGATGGTTATGTCGCCGGCGGTCCCGAAGGTGCGCGGGCGGCGCTCGAAAAGTTCTGGAAGCGGGTTTCAGACGGCGCGCTGCTCAGTCCCTTGCGCCGTGGCCCCCTGGAAATCCTGACCGGCCTGTGGACTCTCGATTACTCACCGGTTTATTTAGCCATGGACCTCGCCTCGCGGGTCTTTTCACCCTACGACCTGGGCGCGGCCAGTTCAGTCAACCCGCTGCGCGCCATTCTCGAAGAGAGCATCGACTTTGCCCGGGTCGCCAGTGCGCCAATCCGCCTGTTCGTGACCGCGACCAACGTGCGCACCGGTCGCGGCCG
>CAZDVY010000016.1:0-1772 GCA_964508935.1 uncultured Candidatus Competibacteraceae bacterium
GGTGGATGGCGATTTTCTCGACACCGAGCAGTTTATGTCGCCGGATCGGGCGGCGTTGCGCAGTCAGTATCCGGTTTCGCCCGTCATTATTGGCGGGCGCGGATTGAAACTGTCGCGTCATGTCAATCTCCCGAAGAGCGTCAAAGTTTCGCCCGTCATTATTGGCGGGCGCGGATTGAAACACGCTTTTGCGTATAAGAACGCCTTTACTCAGGGTTTCGCCCGTCATTATTGGCGGGCGCGGATTGAAACTGCTGTTCTGCCGTCAGCTTGCCGGGCAGCGCCTTGTTTCGCCCGTCATTATTGGCGGGCGCGGATTGAAACATGGCTCAGGGGCCGCGCCAGAGTCAGCGTCCCAGTTTCGCCCGTCATTATTGGCGGGCGCGGATTGAAATGCTCCGCCGTACAGGTCGGTGTTGAGCGCCCGAGTTTCGCCCGTCATTATTGGCGGGCGCGGATTGAAACAAGGTCATCTTGAGGTATCCCGGCGCCGGGGACGGGCTTCGCTCGTCATTACTGACGGGCGCGAATTGAAACAATCTTGATGCCTTGAACATTGACGCGATAGCAACCGTAGGGTACGCACCGCGTACTGATTAAGCCGTAGGATACGCATCACGTACCGCTTAAATTAATGGCAGTGACCCCAGCCATCCCCCACAAGGGGGATGGCTTGTGTAATAGACAGCTTTTTAGCGATGGCGACAAGCCGCAGGCTCCTCATTTTTTACCACCGCAGCAATACCCAGGCAGGAACCGCCAAAGGGCTTTGTAAGTCGTTATAGCGGGTTTCCAGATTGCCGTCGCCGTCGGTATCCACCAGGTAATACGGCGCGCCCTTGGTGGGATTGACTCGAACCATGTACAGCACCCCACCAGCGCGATACTCTTCGACTGATCCTTGATCGCCCATCTGACGAATAGTAATTTCCGGGGCCGGGACATTCTGTTCCCGCGATGCCTCCGGCGGACCGTCAGGAATCGGCTCCAAAGTAGCGGGTTCAGCGGTCTCCTGGGTCCAGCTCAGGCCCGGCGTCAATAGCAACAGCAACAACCACCGAGAACGCATGTCATTTATCCCTATCAGTTAATTGTGATCAAAAGAACCGCTTAATGGCCCGGGTCGGGCGACGCCCGCGTATCATTCGGCACTCTCAACGATTTGTCCAGCCAACGACACCGGGTTAACAATGCCGGCTGGCAGCCGTCAACGTCACCAAAGGCAGGCGCAATGATGATGGACGATGATCGCCGCATCCTGATAACACCCAACACCGTGTGGTTTCAGCAAGGTCGAGGCGGTCTCCACTTCACTCAGCCAGTGAGTATTGTGGTCGCCCGGCGGACGGATGAGGTGGTTTCGGCGCTCCAGGCCATTGAAGCTGCGGTAGTACAACACCGCCAGTACGCAGCGGGATTCATCAGCTACGAAGCCGCCGCCGCCTACAATCTGGCCGTGCATGATCCGATACCGGATTTGCCGCTGCTCTGGTTTGGCCTGTATGAACAGGCGGCGCCGATCAGTGATTGGCGCACGCTGATCGCCCAGCAGCCCGTCTCTCCAGCCGGTACGATCAACAACTGGCAGCCCGCGATCAGCCTTGCCGACTATGAAGCCGTGGTGCGCCGTATCAAGGATTACCTCGCAAACGGCCACAGCTATCAGGTTAATTACACTTTTCCACTGCATGCCGATTTCACCGGCGACCCGTGGACGCTATTCACCCAACTGGCGATGGCGCAGCAGGCCGAGTACGCCGCCTTCATCAACA
>CAZDVY010000016.1:1872-30454 GCA_964508935.1 uncultured Candidatus Competibacteraceae bacterium
CAAATGACCTCCACGGTCACGGCGCGAACCCACGCTCCAGTCGCCGAAATCCTGGCGCGGCTGTTCCCCTGCGCCTCGATCACCGGCGCGCCCAAAGTGCGCACCATGCAAATTATCCGGGAACTGGAGCCGCATCCACGCGGCGTGTATACCGGCGCTATCGGTTTTATCGGCCCGGCCCGACAAGCGCGATTCAGCGTCGCCATTCGCACTGTGCTGATCGATTGGCAGCGGCAACAGGCCCGTTATGGCGTGGGCAGCGGTCTGGTGTGGGATTCGGACGCTGCCGGTGAATATGCGGAGTGCTGGTTGAAAGCGCGGGCGTTGACGACGCCGCGCCCAGCGTTTCAGTTGCTGGAAGCGTTGTTGTGGGAGCCGGAGGGCGGCTACTTCCTGCTTGCGGAGCATCTGGCGCGGTTGACGGAAACCGCTGCTTACTTCGGCGTTCCACTCGATCATCCAGCGATTGCCTCCAGCCTGGCTGAACAAGCGCTGAGCGCCGCGAGCAAAGTTCGGTTGTGCGTCGATTTGGACGGGCGTTTTACGCTGGAAGCGGAACCATTGGCGCAGAGGGCGCTACCGCAGCCGGTACGGGTGGGTTTGGCGCGAGAACCGGTGGATTCCGGCCATCTCTGGCTATACCACAAAACCACCCGCCGCGAGGTCTACGCCGCCGCCCGCGCCAGCCGCCCGGATTGCGATGAGGTGATACTGTGGAACGAACGCGGCGAACTGACCGAAGCCTGTACGGCAAACCTGGTGCTGGATATCGCCGGCGACTGGGTCACGCCGCCGGTGCGGAGCGGCTTGCTAGCCGGCACTTTTCGGGGAGCCTTGCTGGCGCAGGGCCGCATCCGGGAACGAGTGCTGACCCGCGCTGACTTGGGTCAGGCGCGAGGTATTTATCTCATCAACGCCGTGCGCCAATGGCAGGACGCCATTTTGACACCCTGAATCAACATCAGGTCACTTGCACCCAACTGCAGGCGGCCAACAAAACCCGCTGATGCAGCTCAGGCCAGCCAAACTGCTCGGCCAGATCAGCGATGATCGTCAGCCGCGCCCAGAGCAGATTTGCCGCAATGGACGACTCCGCATCGGCTGTCATTTGCAGTGCAGCAAACAGCGCATCAGTGATGTCTTCCAATTGATAATGCATTTCCGTAGCCAGCAGACGCAGCGATTCCATCCGCCCATCACTGGTTTGCCAATAGGCGACGAAGCGGTAGAGCAATCCCAGTTGCCGCAACCGGCCGACGAACACCGTCTGACCGGAACTGAAAGAGGGTTGCTCGATCCCGACCGTGTGCCGATGTTCCTGTTGAATTTGCCGGATGAGTTCATCAGCCAGTACTCTGCCCAGCATCCGGGCGTTATCGATGAACTCGGCCATCGCTGCGCCGCCCGGCTGGCCAGTCGCGGCGATGACGCTGCCGCCTGCAAGCAATCGTTCCGCCAGTGCAATCAACTCATCCACTTCCACTAGCAGATTGGCGACATCAAACCGCGCCAGCGGATCGTGGTCCTCGAGAAACTGCCGGATCAGCGCATTAATACGGCTCATAACCTGATTGGCGAACAGCAGCAGAGTTTGCCGCACATGGCGCACTTCGGCATCCGCCTCCAGTCCCTCCAGGGCCAGTTGCAGCACATCCAGCCGCATCAGATCAGCGGAAAGGCGCGTCAGTTGCGGGCCATCCACGCTAAATAGCCGTGCATTCAAAACGTTGGAGTAATTCAGGAAGGTGCCGGTCAGTTTTTCAATGATCCGGTTGTACACAGCATCCAGTTCCGGGGTGTCACTGATCTGCCGCCCAGCGTTCCGCAATAAAGTAAATAACCGAACGAGCTCCAGCCAGTCGCCACGGGCCTCATGCAGGCTGCGGCCCGGCAATGGCGCATCACGCTCGATCTGCTCCGCCAGAGCTGTCAACGGCAAGCTGGCGTACCATTTCTGCAAACGCCGCCGCTCAGCCGTTTCGTCATCCCCAGCGGCAGCGCGACCCACCAACTTCAAGACTACCGCCAGTTGTTGCGCCAGCCGATTCAATCGTCCCGCGGTCGCTCGTTCCGTCAGGCATTCCTCGACCAGAGTGGTCATCGGCTCGATCCAGGCTTCCACAGTCGGAACAATCGCTGTGGGCTGATCAGAATCGCTTCCACTCAGTGGGGTGATGGGTCGCCGACTTCGGGGGAACGGCGTGATCACGGTGGCGTTGAATGCTTCAGTGCGTGCCTGGCGCAGAGCGGTGGCGAATTCGGCGGCGCTGGCGAAACGTTGCGCAGGGTCTTTGGCTAGCGCCCGATGCAGCACGGCATCGAAAACAGCCGGTAAAGTCCGGTTAACACTGGAGGGCGGCAACGGCTCTTCATGCAGGATTTTTTGCATGAGCGCCGCCAGTGAATCAGCCATAAATGGCTTGCAATGGGTCAACAAAAAATACAGTAGCACCCCGGTAGAGAACAGATCGGTACGCGGGTCCACTGGTTCACCCCGCAATTGTTCCGGGGCCATGTACAGCGGCGATCCCAACAATTCGCCAACCTGAGTCAGTTGAGAACCGCTGAGATGGGCAATGCCGAAATCGGTCAGGGCGATAGTGTAGTTCTGCCGAACCATGATATTAGCCGGCTTGATGTCCCGATGAATCACGCCATGCTGATGGGCGTAGGCCAGGGCGTTAAGGACTTGCAGCACAATAGCCAGATTCATCCCCAGCGGCAGCGCCGGTCGCTGGGTCAACAGGCATCCCAGCTCCTGCCCTTCAACCAGTTCCATGGTCAGATAGAGCAGATCGTCCTGTTCACCGCAATCGTAGACCTGCACAATGAGAGGATGACGCAACTGCATGCCGATCCGGGCTTCCTGGCGAAAGCGGGCCTGCATGGCCTTGTGCTCCCTCCCGGCCAACAAGTCGGCATGGATGGTTTTGATTGCCGTCAGCGCACCGTCGTTAACGCGAACGCCTCGATAAACTGCGCCCATCGCGCCGCGTCCCAACAGGGTCTCGAGGCGATAAGCGCCGAGGACATAGCCCGTTTGCAGCATAGGCGTTTCCTGGCGATGGTCTTATCAGCCGAAGGAAGCGATGGCGGCCTCGACCGTCGGATGGATCGCGAAAATCGCCGAAAAGCCGCTGATATCGAACACTTCGCGGGGATTGTCGCGCAGCGCCGCTAACGCCAGTTGACCATGGGCAGCGCGAGCCTGCTTGGCCGCCACCAGCAAGACCCGCAACCCGGCGCTGCTCACATATTCCAGCGCTGCGCAATCCACGACTACCGCGCCGCTCTCGCTTAATGCACCGAGCAGTCGGCCTTCAAACTCGCGGCAGCTCAGGCTGTCCAACCGGCCCACCGGCCCTAGCACGATGACGCTATCCTGGCGTTGTTCCTGAATGTCCATGGTATTCCCCTATTTGTGGAATGTGAGCGCCGCACCCGATTTCAAGCATCGGCCATGAGCCAGTTTTCGACGGCGAGTCCCGGCACGCGGGAGAATTCGCGCACGTTATCAGTGACCAGCGTCAGGCCCAAGGCGCGGGCGTGAGCGGCGATGAGCAGGTCGTTATGCCCAATCGGCTGACCGGCTTTTTCTAGGGCGACCCGCACTTCCGCATAGTGCAGGTCGATCTGCGCGTCCAAGGGCAACACCTTAACTTGCGCTAACAGGTTGTCAACCTTGTCCGTCAAACGCGACGAACCCTTTTTGAGGGCGCCGTAGCGCAATTCACAGGCGACGATCATGCTGGTGCAAAAAGCCTCACGGTCCAGTGCAGCAACCCGCTCCGCTAACCGGCTCACCGGGTGCTTGACCAATGCTGACAACAGGTTGGTATCGAACAGATAACGTGGGCCAGTCATGTCAGAAAATATCCTCGGGTTTCACCGATGGATCTTCGATTTCAGGAAATTCCTCATCATCAATGGGTTCCCACGAGGCCAGTAGTTCGGCCAGGTTGTTATATTTCCTGATCGGCTCTAGGATCAGGCGGTCGCCGTCCTTGCGGATGATGACCTCCTGGCCGGGCAATTCGAATTCACGCGGAATCCGCACGGCCTGATTGCGGCCATTGCGGAACAGGCGGGCATGGCGTTCAGTAGTGATTGGGCTGGACATGGCAGCGTCTCCGATTTGAAGTATATGCCAAACATAGGCCGAACTTAAATCGGTGTCAAACGATCCATCTGGAGTACTTCGAATGTTTTTCAGAGCTACTTTGTCAATGTACATACGCTGCTCCGTTTCAATGCGCCTCATCCCAGTTGGTGCCGACGCCAACATCTACTTCCAGCGCGATCCGCAAATCTGCTGCTGCGGTCATCAATCCCCGAATCCGCTCCTCAGCGGTTGCTAACGCCTCCTCAGCGACCTCAAACACCAGTTCATCATGCACCTGCATAATCATCCGCGCCGGGAAAGCCGATTCCCGCAGCCAGCGATCCACAGCCAGCATTGCCCGTTTAATGATGTCGGCGGCAGTACCCTGCATGGGCGCGTTAATCGCCGCCCGTTCGGCTGCCTGCCGCCGTTGTGCATTGCGTGAACGAATGTCCGACAGATATAACCGCCGGCCGAACACTGTTTCCACATAACCCAATTCCGCAGCCCGGCGGCGGGTCTCATCCATATAGGCCTTGACGCCGGGATAACGGGCGAAATAGCGATCAACATATTCCTGAGCAGCGCTGCGCTCGATGCTCAGTTGCCGGGCCAGTCCAAAAGCGGACATGCCGTAGATCAGTCCAAAATTGATCGCCTTGGCGCTGCGCCGCTGTTCCGCGCTGACGGCTTCCGGGGCGACGTTAAATACCTCGGCGGCAGTCGCCCGGTGGACATCCGCGCCAGCGGCGAAGGCCCGCAATAAACCTTCATCGCCAGACAGATGGGCCATGATTCGCAATTCGATCTGCGAATAGTCAGCCGCCATGATTAAATAGCCCGGTTCCGTAATAAACGCCTGGCGAATACGCCGCCCTTCCGGGGTACGGGTGGGGATGTTCTGCAAATTGGGATCGGACGATGATAACCGTCCGGTGCTGGCCACGGCCTGATGATAGGAAGTATGCACCCGGCCGGTGCGGGGATGAATCTGCTCCGGCAGCCGATCGGTGTAGGTCGATTTCAGCTTGCTGAGCGTCCGATGTTCCAGAATGACCTTCGGCAACGGATACTCCAGCGCCAGTTCCTGCAACACCTCTTCCGCAGTGGAACTCTGGCCGGTCGGCGTCTTTTTACCGACGGGCAGTTTCAACCGCTCAAACAGAACGCTCTGCAACTGCTTCGGCGAACCGAGGTTAAAGCGTTCGCCGGCCAGTTCATACGCCTGCTGTTCCAACTCCCAGAGCCGTTTAGCCAATTCACCGCTTTGCTGGCGCAACGCCGCTGCATCCACGCGCACGCCGGCTCGCTCCATACCGCCCAGCACCTCAATCAGCGGTATTTCCAATTCCTCATACAAGCGCTGCAAGCCCGACTCCGCCTCCAGCTTCGGCCACAGGCAACGGTGGAGGCGCAAAGTCACATCGGCATCTTCGGCAGCGTAAGGCCCCGCCTGCTCCAGCGGCACTTCGTTGAACGTCAGTTGCCTGGCCCCCTTTCCCGCGACCTCTTCATAGCGGATCGTGCGCAAATTCAAATGCTGTTCTGCCAGACTGTCCAGATTATGCTGGGCAGTGGAATCCAGCACATAGGACTCCAGCAGTGTGTCGTGCTGAATGCCGCGCAGGGTAATGTCATGGTTGGCGAGAACATGCGAGTCATATTTGAGATGTTGACCGACCTTAAAATGATCCTGGCTTTCCAGTAAAGGGCGCAGTTGTTCCAGAACTGATTCCCGGTTGAGTTGCTCTGGAGCACCGGGATAATCGTGAGCCAGCGGCACATAAGCCGCCTCGCCGGGGGTAACGGCAAAAGATACGCCGACAATTCGGGCATCGAGATAATTGAGGCTGGTCGTTTCCGTATCGAAGGCGAATAAATCCGCCGCCCACAATCGCATAAGCCAGTCGTCCAGCATGGCTTGGTCCAGCACCAGTGAATAGGTGGGTAATAACTCCTTGATCGCCAACGCCTCTCCCGTGCGTGGGAGAGGCGAAGATAAATTCCGCTTTTCTATTAGTGGGAGAGATGAAGATAAATCCCGTTCTCCCGCGTATGATGCAGAGGTGGATAAATCGCGTAGCCAGGAGTGAAATTCATAGTGTTCACACAACACCCTTAAGGCAACAATGTCTGGCGGCGCTGGATGTAGATCGTCGAGGGTGATTTCCAAAGGAACCTGACAGTCCAGCGTCGCCAGTTGCCGGGAGAGCGGCAATTGCGCCAAACCGGCGCGCAGTTTGTCGCCGATTTTGCCGGTGATGTGGACGGCATTAGCGATCAGCGCGTCCAGTGAGCCGTATTGACTAAGCCATTTGGCGGCGGTGATTTTGCCGACGCCCGGTACGCCGGGAATGTTATCGGACGTATCGCCAACCAGTGCCAGCCAGTCCACGATCCGGGTCGGGGGAACACCAAATTTCTTTTCCACCCCGGCGGTATCGGTGATGACATTTTTCATGGTGTCCAGCAGGTGAACCTGCTCGTCCACCAGTTGCGCCAAATCCTTGTCGCTGCTGACGATTAGCACCGGCCATCCTCGCGCCTTCGCCTGTTGAGTCAACGTCCCGATGACATCGTCGGCCTCGACGCCGGAAATTTGCAACAATGGCAATCCCATGGCGCGGATAAACGCATGGAGCGGCTCAATCTGCTGAACCAGTTCCTGTTCTATCGCTGGACGGTTCGCCTTGTAATCGGCAAACCACTCGTGACGGAAAGTCGGGCCGGGCGCATCGAACACCACGGCCAAAGCTTCCGGCTGATAATCGGCCAGCAGCTTATGCAGCATGTTGACCACCCCATACAGCGCCCCGGTCGGTTCTCCAGCTTGTGTTGTCAGGGGCGGCAGGGCATTAAACGCCCGATGGAGCCAGGATGAACCATCCACCAGCAGCAAAGGTTTGGGCGCGGTCATCGGCGAAATCGCTCTTGAGTCAGGGGAATTATAGTTGATTGATCATACTGGCCAGGCAGGCGGCGCCGAAGCCGTTATCGATGTTCACGACGCCCACTCCTCCCGCGCAGGAGGTCAGCATCCCCAGTAACGCCGACAAACCGCCGAAATGCGCGCCGTAGCCAACGCTGGTCGGCACGGCGATCACCGGGCGGGCCACCAAACCGGCGACCACGCTGGCCAAAGCCCCTTCCATGCCGGCCACGACGATAATCACCCGCGCTTGACGAATCAGTTCCAGCCGCGCCAGCAACCGATGTAATCCAGCGACGCCCACATCGTTGATCCGTTCCACCCGATTGCCAAACAGCAATGCCGTTTCGGCAGCTTCCTCTGCGACCGACTGATCGGACGTGCCGGCGGTGACAATGGCTATAGTGGTTGAGGTAAGCTGTTGAGGATTGCGCTGGATGACGATAGTGCGCCCCAACGGGTTATAGCGGGCGGCGGGGTACAGCGCCATGACAACCTCCGCCATTTTCGGCGTGGCGCGAGTCGCCAGAATATTGCTTCCGCCTTCCAGCAGTGCGGCGATAATCGTGCGCACCTGGGCCACGGTCTTACCGGCGCAGTAGATCACTTCGGGATGACCGCGCCGCAATTCCCGATGAGTGTCCAGCATCGCTTCGCCCAGATCACGGAAAGGTAAATCCCGCAACCGATCCAGCGCCCCGTCCACGGCGAGATGACCAGATTGAACCTGCTCCAGCAGAGCGCGCAATGTGGGTTCATTCATCGTTGACTACTCCGCGACCGTATTGAAACTGCCCATCCGATAGCCCTGCAAATCCAGGGTCACATAGCGGAACCCATACCCGGTCAGCGCCGCGACAATCTGCGCTGCTATCTCTTCCTGAAGCAACCGGGCCTGTTCCGTGCGATCCACCTCGATCCGCGCCAAATCGTCATGGCAGCGTACCCGCACCGTGCCGAATCCCAGGTCCAGCAACGCCTGTTCCGCCGCCTCGACTCGACGCAGCCCTTCAAGTTGAACCTGAGTATTGTGCGGCAGGCGGGTCAACAAACAGGCGGAAGCGGGCTTGTTCCACACCGGCAGATGAAGCGCGCGGGCATAACGGCGGATGTCTGCCTTGCCCAACCCGGCTTCCAGCAGCGGGCTGCGCACGGCCAATTCCTGCAAGGCGCGCATTCCGGGCCGGTAGTCGCTGAGATCATCCTGATTCGTGCCATCCGCCAGCCAGACTAAACCTTCAGTGGCGGCGACCGCTTTCAGTTCCGCAAACAGCGTCCGCTTGCAACGATAGCAACGATCCGGGGGGTTATGGGTGATGTCGTCGGGCATTGGCAAGGTGAGCAGCCGATGACGGATGCCCAGTCGTGCGGTCAAATTTTGCACCTCGGCGATTTCCCGGGACACCATGTAGGGCGTCATCACGGTTAATGCCAGCACCCGCTTGCCCAACACCGTGTGCGCGACGGCCAACAGCAGGCTACTGTCCAGTCCCCCGGAACAGGCGACAGCGATGGAGTCCATGCCGTGTAAAATCTCCAACAGCCGCTGATAACCGGGTTCCGCCAGGATGGAAGCAGCTTCAGCCGTCATGGCGACTCTCCGAAAAAGCGATGGGTTGCGTGATGTTTACCGGTGGCAAATTTTACCCTTTTTTGTTCCCTAACCCTGACCGGAGGCGATCAGTGTTCTCCAGATTCCTGAAGAGAGCCACAAAAAAGACCCGAACTGAAGCTCATATCCGAGTCCTGTTCGTCTGTATGGGCAACATTTGCCGGTCTCCGGTAGCGGAGGGAGTCTTCCGACTGATGCTGGAAGGGGTCGGTTTGTCTGAAAAGATCGATGTCGATTCCGCTGGCACTCATGCCTATCACATCGGCGCTCCGCCGGATACCCGCAGCCAGGCAACGGCGCTCCGCCGAGGAGTGGATCTACGCCAGCTACGCGCTCGGCGGGTCACCGTGGCGGATTTTGCCGAATTCGACTACCTGCTGGCCATGGATCGGGACAATTTCGAGAATTTGCTGGAGTTGTGCCCGGATTCGTCGTTGCACAATCGCGTTCGGCTCCTGATGGATTTCGCGCCTCATCTGCCGGAACGGGAAGTGCCGGACCCGTATTACGGCGGACCCAGCGGTTTTGACCGGGTGATGGATCTGATTGAAGAAGCCGCTCAAGGCTTGTTGTTGCATATCCGCGAGCAGCACCGGCTTTGAACACCCACTAAAACGAACAAGGGGTGGGAATTCCCGCCCCCTGTTTTTGGATATTGCCATGTTACGCCGGGGGTTTGTCTTCGGCGGCAGCCTCTGGGGAAGCGAAGGCTGGTTCAACAGGATTGAATGGTTGGGATATAGGTTCTTCGGCAGGAACCTCATCCACCGGTATATTCTCCACAGCGGCTTCAATCACCGGTTCCTCAGTCACCGGCTCCACAACGTCCGCTTCTGGCGCAACCACCGTTTCGCTCATGGCAGGTTCCGCCGCGACCACTTGGGTATCGATTGCACCAGTGATGGTTTCCACTTCGGGCGGCGCGGGTTCATCCCAGGCCTTGGCCTCGGTTAGGGACTCTATCGGTTCGACAGACGCCTCAACCTGGTTCAACGGTTCGACCAGCGCTTCGGGGGTGAAGTGGTTTAACAAGCTTTGGTCCTCAGCGACCGGATATTCCAACCGGGGCGGCGGCGGCAATTCACCGGGTAATTCTGCAGTGATATCCACCGCTTTGGGGGCGGATTGAGCAGTGGTTGTCGCCAAAATCTCCCGAGGCAGGCGCGGTCGGCCACTGCGAATACGGCGCTGCGGCGTTGCAGTGGCCAGCGGCGTCGAGACCATTGATGCGGCGGCCGTCTCACGCGCCTCGCTACGGATCGTCTCGGACTCTTGCATGACCGCAGAGTCTGCTGCAGCCGCATCGATAGGCGTTTCGCCGCGCCGCCGCCGCCGCCCGCCGCGTCGACCCCGCCGGTTGCGGTTGCCGGAGGCATCTTCCTCAGTGTCCGCCGTAGCGACAGCTTCTTCCAGAGAACCCTCGGTGAGGACAGCAACCGGCTCGATCTCGGGTGAAAATTCGGGTCGCAGAGCGTCAACCGGTAGCGGCGGCGACGCGGGAACCGCCTCAGCCGTGATTGGCGATGCAGCGGGTTTAATTGCGGCGGCTTCTGCCACTGGCGCTGCATCCGGCCGCCGCCCGGGCCGTTCGTGGCGCTGCCGTTCAGGTTTTGCCGGACGCAGGTTAGAACGGGCTGGGCGCTCGTCCTTGGCGGCCTGCGCCTGCGGGGGCTGTCCGAACAGATTGCCCCAAAGCCAACTAAAGAAGCTGGGATTGACCTCGGGCTTGACCGTAGACGCCGGCGGCGGCGGAGCCGGGGTTGCCGGTGCGACACCCTTGACCGCCGGTTCCTCGCCCATATCACGAATCGCCGCGCTGACCGGCGGCTCGTACTGTTCTTCGTAATTCTCGACCAGGTTATACGACAGTCGCTGAGACTCTGACAGTTCTTCGACCCGCAGCCGACTCAGCTTGAAGTGCGGCGTGTCCAGCGATTCGTTGGGAATCAACAGGACGCCGACCCGCAAACGCTGTTCAATAGCGCGAATCATGTCGCGCTTCTCATTCAGCAGGAAAGTAGCCACCTTGACCGGCAGTTGCACCACCACCCGCCCGGTCTTGTCCTTCATCGCCTCTTCCTGGATCAGGCGCAGAACACTTAACGCCAGCGATTCGACATTACGGATGGTGCCCTGACCATCGCAACGCGGGCAGATGACATGGCTGGCTTCGTCCAGCGAAGGACGCAGCCGTTGCCGGGACATTTCCAGCAACCCAAACCGGGAGATGCGTCCGACCTGCACCCGGGCACGGTCGACTTTCAATGCCTCGCGCAGCCGATTTTCGACTTCGCGCTGATTACGGGCGATACCCATGTCGATGAAATCGATGACGATCAACCCGCCCAGGTCGCGCAGGCGCATCTGTCGAGTGATTTCATCAGCGGCTTCCAGATTAGTGGTCAGCGCCGTTTCTTCGATGTCGCTGCCCTTGGTGGAGCGCGCCGAGTTGATATCGATGGACACCAGCGCTTCGGTGTAGTCGATGACAATAGCGCCACCGGAGGGCAAACTGACCTCGCGCTGGTAAGCGGTTTCGATCTGCGATTCGATCTGAAAGCGGGTGAACAGCGGAATGTTGTCCTGATACAGCTTCAGCTTGCCCAGGTTGTGCGGCATGACCTGCTGCACAAACTCCTGGGCCTGTCGGTACACCGCTGGGTGATCGATGACGATTTCGCCGATGTCGGCGCGCAGGTAATCGCGCAGGGCGCGGATGATGATATTGCTTTCCTGATAGATCAGGAACGGCGCTTTCTTTTGCGAAGAGGCAAGCTCAATAGCCCGCCACAGGTTCAGCAGGTAGTCCAAATCCCATTGCAGTTCTTCCTGTGAGCGGCCCACGCCGGCAGTGCGCACGATCAGCCCCATACCGTCGGGAATGTTAAGGCTGCTCATGATCTCGCGGATTTCCTGGCGGTCCTCGCCTTCGATACGTCGCGATACCCCGCCAGCGCGCGGGTTGTTGGGCATCAGCACCAGGTAGCGGCCCGCCAGGCTGATAAAAGTGGTCAGCGCTGCGCCTTTATTGCCGCGCTCCTCTTTCTCGACCTGGATGACGATTTCCTGACCTTCCCGGATCGCTTCGCGAATACTGGGTCGCCCGCCCTCAGTGGCATGGGGGTCAAAATAGCTGCGATTGATTTCCTTGAAGGGCAGGAAGCCATGCCGGTCGGCGCCGTAGTCGATGAAGGCCGCTTCCAGCCCCGGCTCGATGCGGGTGACGCGGGCTTTGTAGATATTGGATTTCTTCTGTTCCCGTGAAGGGGTTTCGATGTCGAGGTCGAATAATTTCTGACCGTCAACCAGCGCTACACGCAACTCTTCCTGCTGAGTCGCGTTAATCAGCATGCGTTTCATGAATTGTTCCTTGCGCTCAACCATCACCGGGGGTAACGCGGTTGTCGCCGAGGCGTGGCTGGTGCAGGAGCAACCCGGGTATAGAAATCCGCAACATCGGGCCGTCCCCAATACGCCAAAGGTCGTCGCCCGTCGGCTGGGAGCGCGGTCAAGAGCCGCTCTGGTTGAAAGGGGTCGAGCGGCGGGAAAACCCTTTGAAAACCCCCGCTCGCCGGGCAAAATGGCGCGCAGGTCTGAAAACCGATAATCGTGTATTGTTCCAGTTTCGCCAGCCTCTTTGGCCCATCGGCGACAACATTGATGACTATAACAGTCCCATGAATACGCTTCAAATAATGCCTGCGGTTCCTGCCGGGGTGCGCCATCTGGAAATTACCCCGGAATACGCGGACCAGCGTCTCGACAATTTTCTGCTGCGCGAACTGAAAGGTGCGCCCAAAAGTTTGATTTACCGAATTTTGCGTACTGGTCAGGTGCGATTGAATGGTGGGCGGGTTCAACCGGGCCAGCGCCTGCAAGCCGGCGATGTGGTGCGCATTCCACCGGTGCGGCTGGGTGAGCGGGAAGAACGGCCATTCCAGCCATCGCCGGGGCTGGCGGAGCGATTACAGGAGGCGGTGCTGTACGAGGATCGGGAGATTCTGGTGTTGAACAAACCGTCCGGGCTGGCGGTGCACAAGGGCAGCGGCCTGGAGTATGGAGTGATCGAGGCGCTGCGGGCGCTGCGCCCGGACGAGCCGTTTCTGGAACTGGCGCATCGGCTCGATCGGGAGACCAGCGGCTGCCTGGCCCTGGCGCGGACGCCCGGTGCATTGCGGCAGATTCAGGAGGCTTTGCGCGCCGGCCACGTGGAAAAACGCTATTTGGCCCTGGTGCGCGGCCACTGGAATCATGGCCCGCGTGAAGTGAATCAGCCCCTGCGCCGCAACGTGTTGCGCAGCGGCGAGCGGATGGTGGAAGTTCTCGATGACGGCAAGCCGGCGTTGACCCGGTTCCGCCCGGTCAGTCTGCACCAGCCCGCTTCGCTGCTGGAAGCCCGTATCGCCACCGGCCGCACCCATCAGATTCGCGTTCACGCCGCGCATGTTGGCCATCCGCTGGCCGGTGATGAGAAATACGGCGATGCTGCGTTCAATCGGCTGATGGCGGAGCAGTACGGGTTGCGCCGGCTATTCCTGCACGCGCACAGCCTGAATTTGCCACTGGGCGGGCGGGAGATTGCGGTCAGTGCGCCGTTGGATGACGAACTCAAAGCCGTTCTGGATCAACTGAGTTCGGTGAAGCCCCACCGAAGCGCCTCCTCACCCCGGCCTTCTTCCCTTGGCCGGGGGCGAGGAAGTTTTTAAGCAATGATGAGAGAAACCACGATGAATGACCCGAATTCGCATCCCTACCCGTCCAGCGATGATCGCTGGGCGCGGGAGACCTTGACTAAACTGGCGTTTGCCGCGATGACCGAGCAGCGACGGGCGCGGCGTTGGGGAATTTTCTTCAAATTCCTGTTTTTCGCCTATCTCATCGTATTGCTGGCGCTGGCCTGGCCAGACAATTTGAGTACAGCGACCGCCAGCACCAAGCGGCACACGGCGCTGGTGCGCGTCGAGGGACTCATCTCCAGCAGCACAGAGGCCAGCGCCAAGAACGTGATTGAGGCGTTACGCAAGGCATTCAAAGACACCCATACCGTTGGCGTGGTGCTGGAAATCAACAGTCCCGGCGGTAGCCCGGTGCAGTCCGGGGAGATTTACGACGAGATTCAGAAACTGCGCCAGCAATATCCGAAAATCCCGATTCATGCGGTAACCAGCGACGTGTGCGCTTCAGGTGGCTACTACATTGCGGCGGCGGCGCAAAATATTTACGCCAACAAAGCCAGCATTGTCGGCTCCATCGGAGTGCGGATGGACAGTTTCGGTTTCACCGAGGCGATTGCCAAGCTGGGCGTGGAACGGCGGGCGTATACAGCGGGAAGCAACAAGGATTTCCTTGATCCGTTCAAGCCGGTCAATCCGATGGAAGTGCAGCATTTGCAGGGCATGCTCGACGCCATTCACCAGCAATTTATCACGGCGGTCAAGCAGGGCCGGGGGGAGCGGTTAAAAGACAATCCTGACGTATTCAGCGGCTTGATGTGGACGGGTGAACAGGGCGTCGCTCTGGGGCTGGTGGACGCACTGGGCAGCACACGCTATGTCGCCGAGGAAGTGATTGGCGAGAAAACGCTGCTGGATTACACCAAACGCACCGGCTGGATGGAGCGGCTGTTAAATGGAACCGAAGCTCATCTGGGCGCAGCGTTAATCAAGAAGTTGGGGTGGGATGGAGCGGTGCAATGGCGGTAACCATAAAATTTGGCAATGGCCGTACTCACTCGACTGGGTGGGCCGGAAACCAACTACGAGTTGTTCAATCTGCAAGCCAACTCCTTGGACGGACGCTGATCGCTAATGCCCGGCGCTCATCAGTTGCCGGATATAATTGCCAATAGTCTGCAACTGTGCCTGATCCAGACGACCAATAATCGTGCGGATCATCGGGGACATAATCCGATTCGCACCGGCTATCGCAAGGTTCGCGGTCTGTTGCACCACGAAACCTACCTTGGCTAACTGGAGAGGTTTGAGAAAATAGTCATCCAACCCGGCTTTAGTCAATTCCACTACCAGATCGCCCAAGGCGCTGCGGTGTTGGGTCGGGTCTTCGGCTTTCTCCAGCGTTTCCAGCAGGTTGAGAGTCTTGGCGTGGAGTTCTGTGGCGTAGCAGAAGCGGAGGGCGGGTTGCTGGGAAGATGCTTTCATGATTTATTCTCGCGTTCTCGTGATGTTTGTATTTGCTTTCCAACGCTTATGATCTCATTCTCCTCCTCAGATTACATGAAGGTTCTGGTCTTCAAATCGTATTGATGTGCTTGGTTTTCTTTAATCCGAAAATCATTTCCACAATTTCATTTTTCTGCCATCGGAGCTTGTCTCACTATTTTTATTTATTTTCAATTACATAAATTCAAAAAGAGAATTCAATGTATTTAAATGATATATATCTGTATTCAACTTCATGACAACCCTCGAAAAAAACCCGCGAACGGCGTCTACGGCCCTTCGCGGGAAGCCGTGGGAGGGTGCTCCCACGGCGGTTCCACCACAGAATCCGCAATCAGGCGCGGGCCGGTTTGAGCGCCGCCGGCGTTTCCAAAGGCCGCTTGAGGAAGAACAGCGCCCCGGCGGTGATCAGCGTCCCGACGACAATCGCGATCAGGTAAGGGCCGAGATTCGTCACCGCATTGGGAATCGGCAATACGAACACCCCGCCGTGCGGCACCCGCAATTCACAGCCGAACACCATCGACAGCGCTCCAGTCACCGCCGCGCCGATCATCAGCGCCGGAATCACCCGCAGCGGGTCTTTGGCGGCGTAGGGAATCGCACCCTCGGTAATGAAGGAAATCCCCAGCACTGCTGTTGCGCCGCCCGCCTCGCGCTCGTCCAGCGAGAAGCGATTTTTGAACAGCACAGTCGCCAGCGCTAAACCGAGCGGCGGCACCATGCCGGCGGCCATCACCGCCGCCATTGGCGCGTACACCTCGCTGACGATCAACCCAGTGGCGAAGGCGTAAGCCGACTTGTTTACCGGCCCGCCCATGTCGAAGGCCATCATCGCGCCCAGCAACAACCCGAGGAAAATGGCGCTGCTACCCTGCATTCCTTTGAGCCAGGCGGTAATCGTGGCGAGGGCGGCGGCGACCGGTTCGCCGACGACGTAGTACATGAGCAGACCGACCACCAGCGTACCGAGCAGTGGCAGAATCAGCACCGGCTTGAGGCCGTCCAGGGTGCGCGGCAACCGGATGTAGTCGCTCATCCATTTCACAACGTAGCCGGCCAGGAAGCCCGCCGCGATGCCGCCGAGGAAGCCGGAGCCAATCGTACTGGCGATCATGCCGCCGATCATGCCTGGCGCAATGCCGGGCCGGTCGGCGATGGAATAGGCGATGAACCCGGCCAGGATCGGCACCATCAGGGTAAAGCCGGCCTTCGCGCCGATCTGGAACAGGGTCCAGCCCAAGGTTCCGGCGTTAGCGTCCTCGAAGACATTGATGCCGCCGATGGCGAAGCTGATGGCGATCAACAGGCCGCCCGCGACGACAAACGGGATCATATAGGACACGCCGGTCATTAGATGCTTGTAGAAACCGGTGCGAGCGGCGGCCTGCTGAGTCTTGGCCTGCTGGACCTGATCATTATTGACGCCACCGACCTCAGCGCCCAGCACTTTGGCTTGTTCAATCGCGGTGCGCACCAGCGCCGCGCCGTCATGAATCGCCGCCTTGGTGCTGGCTTCATGGAGACGCTTGCCGGCAAAGCGGGTTTTGTCCACCTGGGTGTCGGCGGCGATGATCACCAGATCGGCGGCGGCGATGTCCTCCGCTGTCAGGGTATTTTTTGCCCCGACCGACCCCTGGGTTTCCACCTTGATGGTGTGGCCCTGACTTTTCGCGCCCTGCTCCAGCCCTTCGGCCGCCATGAAAGTGTGGGCAATGCCGGTCGGGCAGGAGGTAATGCCGACGATTTTCAGATTCGTAGCCGTGGGTAACACAGCAGGCGCGATGGAGGAGGGTAATGACGCTGAAACGCAGGCCAATGCTGCCTTGATGACGCCAGCTCCATCGCGGATTGCCGGCTCTGTCGTGGTTTCATACATCGTTTTATCGGCGAAACGGGCGGTATCCACGCGGGTATCGGCGGCGATGATCACCAGATCGGCGGCGGCGATGTCCGCTTCGGACAGAGCGTTGCGGACGCCTACTGAACCCTGGGTTTCCACCTGGATCGTGTGGCCGAGCGCCTGGGCGGCTTGTTCGAGTCCTTCCGCCGCCATGAGGGTGTGAGCGATGCCGGTCGGGCAGGCAGTGACGGCAATGATGTGAGCCATGTTCGGGTCTCCTCAATTCCAGGTTTTCTGTTTAGTCAACGGGGGTC
The DNA here is from genome assembly GCA_964508935.1 of uncultured Candidatus Competibacteraceae bacterium. Taxonomy (GTDB): domain Bacteria; phylum Pseudomonadota; class Gammaproteobacteria; order Competibacterales; family Competibacteraceae; genus UBA2383. The sequence goes on from CAZDVY010000016.1 coordinate 18,852, forward strand.
ACAGCAACTTGTCCGGCTAAAGCACGGACTTCCTCCGGGGACGGCAAATGCGGGCCAAGTCGAGTTAGTTTGGCGGCGGCGAACGCAGTCGCCAGTTGGGCGGTTTCGGTCAGCGAGCAGCCTTCCAGCCGGGCGGCAACCAGGCCGGCGACCATGGCGTCTCCGGCGCCGACGGTGCTGGCCACAGCGACCGACAAGGGACGAGCATGGAGCGCCTGTTCGCGGCTCAGGAACAGCGCGCCATCGCCGCCAAGCGACACTACGACCCACTCCGGGGCTGGGGTACGGTTCAGCACTTCCCGCCCGGCGTCGATCACCGCTTCCAGCTTGTCGAGTGGTCGATTGAGCAGTTCCGCCAGTTCATGCCGGTTCGGTTTGACCAGGCGCGGGCCAGCCGCCAGGGCGGCTTTCAGCGGCGCGCCGCTGGTGTCCAGCAGCACGGCGGCTCCGGCGGCCTGCGCCCGTTGGGTGATGGTTGCGTAAGCCTTCATCGGCATACCGGGCGGCAGACTGCCGGATAAAACGACCCAGTCGGCGTGTTCCACCAGCCGGTCCAGCCGCTCCAACACTTCATCTAGCAACGCCGTGGCGGCTTCCGGTGTCAGTTCCGGCCCCGGCATATTGAGGTCGGTGGTTTCGCCGCTGACGGTGTCCACCAGTTTGGTGTTGATCCGGGTCAGGCCGTCGAGGAAACAGCAGTGATTGGCGATCTGCTTGCGCTGGAACAGTTCAGCAAACAGCGCGGCGTTGTCGCGGCCCAGTTGCCCGGCGACCGCTGTACTTACGCCGAAATCGGCTAGGCAGGAGGCGACGTTGATCGCCTTGCCGCCGACATCGACCTGCATCCGCACAGCGCGGTTGACGGCGCCAACCTGCAAACCGGCGATTTCGATGGTTTGATCCAGCGCCGGATTGAGCGCCACGGTCACGACTTGGGGGAAGCGGGAGGAAGTCATAGCGCCCGCACCTCATTGGCGTCGCGGGCGCGCAAGGCCCGTCGAGCAAGTTCCTGCATCGCCGTCCGGGAATCGCCGCGCAGCGCGGCTTTCACCGGGGCGACATCCTGGGCGCTCATGCTCAGTTCATCCACGCCCAGGCCAGTCAGAAGGCGCGCGCCCAGCGGATCGCCGGCTAGCCCGCCGCATACGCCGACCCAACCGCCGCCCGCCGAGCGACTGGCGGCCCGCGCCCCGCGCACCGTGGCGTCGATGAGTTCCAGGACTGCCGGATGCAGGCTGTCCGCCTGCGCCGCCAGTTCGGGATGTTGACGATCCACCGCCAGGGTGTACTGGGTCAGGTCATTGGTGCCAATAGATAGGAAATCCACCAGTGCGGCAAAGCGGTCGGCCATCACCGCGACGGCGGGCACTTCGACCATAATGCCGAGCTTGACTTCGGGACCGCCCACCTGCTGACGGGCCAGTTCGCAATGCCCGCGCAACGCTTCGATCTCGCTGACATGCGTGACCATCGGGAACATGATCCACAGCGGCCCGTGCTGGGCGGCCCGGTACAGGGCGCGCAACTGGGCGTAGAGCAGATCCTGGCGCTGCAACAGCAACCGTGCGCCGCGCACGCCGAGGAACGGATTCTCCTCATGCGGCAGATTCAGGTAAGGCACCTGTTTGTCGCCGCCGATGTCCAGGGCGCGGATGATCAGCCGCCGCCCGGCCAATACCTCCACCATGTCCCGGTAAACCTGATACTGCTCGTCTTCATCCGGCGCGGTATTGCGCTCCAGGAACAGGAATTCGGTGCGCATCAAGCCAATGCCTTCCGCGCCGGCGTCCAGCGCCGCCGCCGCCTGCTTGGGATTGGCCACGTTGGCGGCAATTTCCACGGTATGGCCGTCGGTGGTCGTCGCCGGTTGATGCCGCACGGCGCGTAACGCTTCGCGAGCAGCGGCCTGGCGAGCGATGACCTCAGCGACGCTGCGTTGGTCGGCGTCGTTCACGTCCAGATAGAGACAGCCGGTTCCGCCATCGATGACCGCCATACCGCCTTCGGACGCCGCCAGCAGGGCAGGGCCTCCGGCCACGATAGCGGGCAGACCCAGGGTGCGGGCTAAAATCGCGGTATGCGAGGTCGGGCCGCCCAAACTGGTGGCCAGGCCCACGACATGGCGGGTATCCAGTTGCAGGGTGTCCGAGGGAGTCAGGTCTTCAGCGACCAGAATCGACGGCTCCGACAGGATCATCTGCCGCCGCTCGATACCGAGTAACTGCGCCAGCACCTGCTCGCCGACATCACGTAAGTCGATGGCCCGGGCCGCCAGCAACGGATCAGCGACCTTTTGCAAAACTTCGATTCGCGCCTGCAACGCCTGTCGCCAGGACCAGGCTGCGCCATGACCCTGCATGATGGTGGTCAGCGCTTCGCGCACCAGTACCGGATCAGCCAGCAATTCACGTTGCGCGGCGAAAATGGCGGCTTCAGCGGCGCTCAACCGCTGGCGGGTGCTGATCTCCAGCGCCTCGCGTTCCGCCTGAACCGCCAGCATCGCCTGCTCCAGCGCTTCGCCTTCCGCCACGACATCGCCGGGTTGATCGACAATCTCGAAACGCGGGGAGAGGTAGCGCACCAGCTTGCCCACTGCCAGCCCCGGGCTGGCGCCGATGCCGTAAACGGTCGCTGGCGCACTGGTTGGCGTCCAGTCCGGTACGGTCTTCCGCGCCGCCAGCGCATTGCGTCGGGCGCGTTCCGCATCGGCTTTCTCTTCGGCGGACAGGCGGCGCACCGTGTCATGCAGCGCGTTTAGCGCTCGCTGCGCGTCAGTCCCACGGGCAGCGAGGCGCAGGGTCGCGCCGCTGGTGACGCCCAGCGCCAGCAGGCCGGTCAACGTCTTGGCGTCAGCGAATTCGTCGCCCAGATAAACCCGCAGTTCACCGGGAAAACGCTTGGCGGTCTCGACCCAGCGGGTCGCGGGTCGGGCGTGCAGGCCGTTCGGATAGTCTAAAGTCCATTCTACTTCGGCGTCAGCGGGCCAGGCGGGCGCGGCAGGTTCGGGGACCACCGACGGTTCGGCAGCGTCGCCTAGCGCGGCGAGCAAGACCAGCGGATTTTCAGCATGGAACAGGGTGTCCAGCGCTTCGGGTTGCTGCATCAGTCGGGTCAGGCGGCGCAGCAGGGCAATGTGTTCATCGGACTGGGCGGCGATGGCGACGACCAGATAGGCGCGCTGTCCTTCGTTCCATTCCACGCCGTTGGGCACTTGCAGAATGGCGATGCCGGTGTGGTGAATCAGGTGGCGGTCTTCGATCATCCCGTGCGGAATGGCGACTCCGCCGCCGAGGAAGGTGTTGGCGACCTGCTCACGTTTGAACAGGCTGTTGATGTAGTCGGGCGCGATGTAGCCGGCGTCGACCAGTAACTGACCGGCCAGCCGGATCGCTTCATCTTTGTTCTGGGGTCGCACGTCAAGCCGGATGCAGGATCGAGTAATCGTTTTCATCATTTCCTCCGGGTGGTCAAGCATCATTTTGTGAAAATGATTTGTAATCGTTTACATTTAGGATGTCAAGCAAAAATTTGCAGACACCCTCAAGGTTAGAAAGCTCCATCCTGTATTTCCATGAATCTCGACAGTATTGCCTTAATTGTGCGATGATTAACTGTAATCGATTACTTTTAATTGCGGAGGGCGCGTCATGGCGCGGATCAAGGAAGTGGCGGAGCAGGCCGGCGTTTCAGTAGCTTCAGTATCGCGGGTGCTGGCCGGCCATACTGGAGTGAGCGAAGCAACCCGGCAGCGGGTGCTGGAAGTGGTCAAGGCGCTGGATTATCGACCTGACCTGGCAGCTCGGCGGTTACGTTCACGTCGCACCGACACCATCGGCCTGATCGTGTCGGATATCCGCAACCCATTTTTCACCGAAATCAGCCGGGCGGTCGAAGACGTGGCCTATCAGCACCAAATGCGGGTGATTCTCGGCAACGCCGACGAGAACCCGCAGAAAGAAGCGCTCTATCTGGAACTGATGCGCGATGAAAACGTGACTGGCGTCATTCTGTCGCCGACTCTGCCGACCCTGGCCCGCTTCCGTACAGATGATTATCCATTTCCCATCGTGCTGGTGGACCGCTGTGAGCGCGAGACCGTCGCCGATGCCGTGGTGCTGGATAACGTCGATGCGGCTTACCGGCTCACGGCGCACCTGATCGAACAGGGTCATCGGCGCAACATTTTTTTCTATGGTACAACCAGCGCCACCGGTCGCCAGCGTCAGGACGGTTATGCGGCGGCGATGGCGACGCATGGTCTGGAGACGCAGGTTGAAGCAGTGCTGGCGACGGTCGATGCCGCCCGGGCTGCGGCGACCGAACGGTTGAACGACCGTCCGCTGCCGGATGCGTTGATCGCCAGCAATGGATTGATCCTGCTGGGCCTGACCGAGGCGCTGCGCAATGCCGGACTGCGTTTTCCCGAATCCATCGCGCTGGCCGGTTTTGACGATCTGCCGTGGACCCGACTGGTGGAGCCGGGCATCACTGTGATCGCCCAACCCACTTATGATCTGGGACAGGCGGCGATTGAATTGCTGTTGCAGCGCATCGCCCAGCCGGACAAGGCCAAACGGCGGGTAGTGTTGCGCGGAGAATTGCGCGAACGCGGATCAAGCGCGAAACGCAGCGTCTAAAACCGGTTGTTTTCAAACCGAGGAAATTTCCTGACCATGACCAATCCATTGTTGACTGCGATTGACTTGCCTTCTTACGCCGCCCTTCAGCCGGAGCATGTCGAACCGGCGATTGACCATCTGCTGGCCGCCAATCGCACGGCTATTGAACAACTGCTGGCGGCGCATGATGAGCCGACCTGGGACCACCTGATTGAGCCGCTGGAGGAACTGAGCGACCGGCTGAACCGGGCCTGGTCGCCGGTCAACCATCTGCATTCGGTGCAGGATTCCGCCGCGCTGCGCACTGCCTACAACGCCTGTCTGCCCAAACTGAGCGCCTATTACAGCGAACTCGGCCAGCATCAGGGTTTGTACGCCGCCTATCAGCGTATCGCCAGCGGTGCGGAATACGTCCGGTTGAATACCGCGCAGCGCAAGGTGATCGACGACGCCTTGCGCGATTTCCGCCTGTCCGGCGTCGCCCTGCCGGCGGAGCAACGCGCCCGCTATCGGCAGATTCAGCAGGAACTGGCCTCGTTGAGCGCCAAATTCTCAGAAAACGTGCTGGACGCAACGCAGGCGTGGACCCGGCATTTGACCGATGAAGCGCAGTTAGCCGGGCTGCCGGAATCGGCGCGGGCCTTGGCGCGCCAAACCGCCGAGCAGCGTGGTCTGGACGGTTGGCTGTTCACTCTGGAATTGCCGTCTTATTTGCCGGTGCTGAATTATGCCGACGACCGGGAACTGCGCCGGGAACTGTACAGCGCCTATTCCACCCGCGCCTCCGATCAGGGGCCGAACGCCGGGCAGTGGGATAACGGGCCGATCATCGAGCGGATTCTGGCGCTGCGCCACGAACTGGCCCAGCTCCTCGGTTTCCGCGATTACAGCGAAGATTCGCTGGCCACCAAAATGGCCGATTCGCCGGAGCAAGTGCTGGATTTTCTCAACGATCTGGCCCGCCGCGCCAAACCGCAGGCGCAACGCGAGTTGGAGGAATTACAGACGTTTGCCCGCGAGCAATTCGGCGCGGAAACGCTGGAGGCTTGGGACATCGGCTATTACGCGGAAAAGCTGCGCCAGCATCGCTATCAGCTTTCCCAGGAAGAATTGCGTCCGTATTTCCCGATCACCCGCGTCCTGCCCGGACTCTTTGCCGTCGCCGAACGGTTATTTAGCGTGGTCATTCGTCCCTTGAATGGTGTGGAAACCTGGCATCCCGATGTTCTGGTTTATGAAATCGTCGATGCGGCGGGTGCGCGGCGTGGACGGTTCTATCTGGATTTATACGCCCGTCCCCACAAGCGCGGCGGCGCATGGATGGACGGCTGTCTGGCGCGGCGGCGAATCGGCGATGCGGTGCGCACCCCCGCCGCTTATCTGGTGTGCAACTTCACCCCGCCGGTGGGCGGCGATCCGGCGCTGCTGACCCATAGCGAAGTGCTGACGATGTTCCACGAATTCGGCCATGGCCTGCACCATTTGCTGACCACCGTGGACTACCTGCCGATTACCGGGATTCACGGCGTGGAATGGGACGCAGTGGAGTTGCCCAGTCAGTTTCTGGAAAACTGGTGCTGGTCGCGGGAGGCGCTGGACGAGTTGGCCGGTCATTACCAAACCGGCCAACCGCTGCCCGATGAACTGTATCAGCGGATGCTGGCGGCCAAGCATTTTCAGGCCGGGATGTTTCTGCTGCGGCAACTGGAATTTGCGCTGTTCGATTTCCGCCTGCATCGGGACTATGACCCGGCGCGAGGTGGGCGAGTATTGGCAATCCTCAATGCGGTGCGGCAACAGGTCGCGGTGATTTTTCCGCCGGATTGGAACCGTTTCCCCAACGCCTTCACCCACATTTTTTCCGGCGGCTATGCGGCGGGTTATTACAGCTACAAATGGGCGGAAGTCCTGTCGGCGGATGCGTTCAGCGCCTTTGAAGAAAACGGGATTTTCGACACGGCAACCGGAGCGCGCTTTCGGGAGAGTATTCTGGAAGTGGGCGGTTCGCGCCCGGCGCTGGCCAGTTTCGTCGAATTTCGCGGGCGGGAGCCGCAGATTGAACCGCTACTAAGACTGAGCGGGATTGCGGCTTGAGCTGGGATTGAGCAGGAGCAGGTCAAGACCCTGCGCTGCAAAACTCTTGAAATCGTGGTCGAGGGAAACCAGACGCAAACCACCGGCGATGGCGAAAGCGGCTAGATAGGCGTCCATCCACACTTTCGGCGATGCCGTATCGCGGGACGCCAGACGATGCCAGAGAATGACCAGTCCTGGAGGCTCCTCGCGTTCATGGACTTGCGGCAGGGCCATTAAAGCATTCAGCGCTACCAAGGCATCGCGGTTGGTCAAGCCCTCCGCGCCATAAGCTTTCAACAGCGTCGGAGTGGAGGCCAGACGAAGGAAACTTTGCTCCGTGGAGCGGCAAAGGATTGCCGGATCGGCGGGCGTTGCTGCCTGCAAAACGCGCCGGGCTGGCGGGTGAAAGGGATGGGTGGTGAAGATCGCCGCGATCCACACGTTCGTGTCACAGAGCAATCCCGGCATGTTGCAGGTCCTCCTCGGCCTGGGTTTCCTGTTCGAGCTTGAGCAATTCTTCCACGCTCATCCGCGTGGCCGGCGCATTGGCAATACACCGAACCACTGGTAGACCCCCATCGCCAATCTCTACCATGGAACTGGCCGGGAGCGGCTCTGGTTGTCCGATGGGCATCATGCCAAGTCCCTGCCGGAGGAACTCGGCGACCAGATCTTTCACCGTCCGCCGCTGTATGACGGCGCGCAATTTTATTTCCCGAATTAACTCATCAGGCAAATCGAATGTTGCTTTCATGAGGCCAGCTTGCCAGCTTGCCAGCTTGCTGTCAAATTGACCTTATTTTCCAGGAAGTACGTGGAGTACATTAGTCGGTCGGCCCCTGCAATGCGGCTTGCACGTCGGCGTAAACCGCATGGATAGGCACGCCCTGTTCCAGAGCCAGCCGTTTGCAGTCTTCATACTCTGGTTTGCCGCGCAATGGTCGCCCCTGGAAATAGGCGACCTTGACCGCGACCTCGCCGTAGCGGGTCATCACCGACAGAACTTCCCGAACCAGGGCGGTGCGCTGCACCGGATAGTCGCGCACGCCCAGCGTGGTCGTTTCGATGAACAATAACTCTTTAAGGCGCAGCGCCAGCGGTGGCGGACACAACACGCTCAGCAGCGTTCCAGGCCGGTTCTTCTTCATCTGTACCGGCGTCAGCCAGGCGTCCAGCGCGCCTGCCGCCAGCAGTCGGTCCAGCACATGGTCGTAATACTCCGGATTCATGTCGTCGATATTGCATTCCAGCATCTGCAACTCGCTCTGCTCTTCGGTTTCCGCCTGCTCACCCAGACAAACCCGCAGCACATTGGGAATCGGTCCGTCGCGGTGCCCGATGCCATACCCGATCCGGCGCACGGAAAATTTCGGGCGTTCGACGAATTCATCCACAAAGGTCGCCAGCAGCGCCGCGCCGGTGGGCGTGGTCGCCTCGAACGGCACGGCGCTCAGACGCACTGGAACGCCTCTGAGCAGCTCCAATGTAGCCGGGGCCGGCACCGGTAATACGCCGTGTTCGCAATGGGCAATGCCGCTGCCCAGCTCTACTGGCGAACACAGTACCCGATCCACGTTCAGCCATTCCAGGGCGATGGCTCCGCCGACAATATCGACGATCGCGTCCAGCGCCCCGACTTCGTGGAAATGAATCTGATCCGGCGAGGTGTCATGGATGCGCGCCTCGGCCTCGGCCAGCCGGCGGAATACGGTGATCGCCCGCGCCTGCACGGCGTCGCTCAGTAAACTGCTCCCGATCAGCGCTTCGATCTGGCGCAGGTTGCGGTGATTAGGCTGCTTTGGATCGACCACCACCCGCACCTGGGTGCCGGCAACGCCCTTGCGGCTGGCGCGCTGGGCCTGTACGCCATAGCCGTCCACCCCCAGTTTGTCCAGCTCCAGCACCAGTTCATCGTAATCCAACCCTAAATCCAGCAGAGCGGCCAGATGCATGTCGCCGCTGATGCCGGCGAAACAGTCGTAATAGAGAATGTTCATGGGTGGCGAGTGGCGATGGTCAGAATGGGAATCCGCTTTGCGTTTCATGTTCAAGCGGTTTGGCTTGGGGTCGGCGGGCTTGTTGATGGACCGGATGCCCCTCGACATAAATCGCCCGGTGGGGTCGGGTTGGACAGGCATTCTCGCAAGCTCCGCAACCGATGCATAATCCCGGTCGCACATGGGGAATGGTCAGGCCATCCCGATAGGGAACCATGTGCACCGCCTTGGTAGGACAATACTCGTCGCAAGCGCCGCAGGCGGTATGGTCGGTGTAAACGATGCAGTTATCCCGGATGAACCGGGCCACGCCCAGTTGCACGGTCTGCTTGGCGGCCAGCTCCAGCGGACGCAGCGCGCCGGTCGGACAGACTGACCCGCATCGCTGGCATTCATAGCTGCAATAGCCGGCAGTGAAATCCAGATGCGGTTGCAGCAACCCGGACAGGCCGTAATCCAGCAACGCTGGCTGCAACACGCCATAGGGACAGGCGCTGACGCACAAATGACAGGCCGTGCATAGATCGTTAAAGCGAGCCATGTTGCCCGCGCCCGGCGGCGTGACCGGTACGATTCGGGCGTTCACTACCGTAGTGGGAACGCGGTTATGCGGTTTGGCCTCGCCACCGTTCGGCCTCGCCAAACCCGCCAAACCTACGACCGTCATCACCGCGCCGCGCAACAGCGCCCGCCGCGAGACTCCCCTCTCCTCTGGAGGAAGAGAGGTTGGGGGTGAACGATATGACCACGCATACCCAATCCCATGGGCGTCGCAGACCGTGATGCAGTTGAAGCAGGCCACGCAACGGCTGAAATCCACTTCCTGGGTTTTCAAACGAATGCAGCCAGCTTTGCAATGGATCGAGCAATGCGCGCACAAGGTGCAGGCGTTTTTGGGAATGCGGATTTTAAACAGAGCGAAGCGTGAAATTAGACCGAGCAGTGCGCCGACCGGACAGAGCGTATTGCAGAACAGCCGACCTTTGAACGCGCTCATCCAGACCAGTCCAGTTAGGAACAGTGCTGGAAAAATCAGCGTCGCCAGTGAAGGCGCTTTCCAGTGCAGCGGAAACGGCCCGTTAAGGCCGAGGCTGTTGAGCAATTCGCCGACGCCGTTGTGGGCGGCAACGTAGAGTGGCCGCAATAAATCCCCGGCTATCCGGCCAAAATTACTGAAAGGATCGAGCAGGGTTACAGCCAATAGGCTGCCGCTCAGGAACAGCCCTACAGTCAGCGCCAGCATTCCATAGCGCCAGGCGTTGTGCGGCTTCTGGTAACGGAATTTAACCCGGCGTGGCTTGCGCAGTTTGTCGGCGATGCGAATGATGATGTCCTGCAAGGTGCCGAGCGGGCAGATCATCGAGCAATAAACCCGGCCAAACAGGAAGGTCAGCGCCAGCACTGCGAGAAAGCCGGTTGCGATCCAGGCTAAGGTCTGGGTGAAGTTCAGCAGTGAAGGAATGAATTGCGGATACAACGCCACTGTCGCAGCGGGTGTTTCACCGACCCGGTCAAAATCGACAAAAAGCAACGTGATCAGTACCAGAAACGTCAGTGAGGCTAAAACCCGGATTTTCTTTAGCCAGCTTTGCTTCATGATGCGGTTCTTCGAGGATTCTTGTAGAACGAGTCCCCAAGACGAATTTTTGGCTAACTAACTCGCCTTCTTTTTAATTTTTTTGATAGTCTCGAATTCTTCCAATATCTGTTTAATTGGGTAATTTATAGGTGTTTCGCTGGGATTAACAGATATTATTTCTTCATTAACCTTCGCAACAGTCATATTTTGACCACTCAGCTTGTGTTTAAGTTGGTCTCCAATTTTCAAGTTAGGTATTGTCTCTGAATTTTTTTGTTTATCAATCTTATTAAGTGTTTTAGGTATTGCAGTATCATTCCAATCTATAAGACTCCCACCATGGACAATTTGACAACCATCTTTGATCATCTCTTTAAGATAGTGCGCCAGTAGCTCGTAATCTTTTATCAGTGGATTCATGGTATTTTCTCAATTTTCACGTTTCAACAGTTTCAAAATCAATTTCAAGTTTATTACATAAATCCGATAAAACTTTTAAGCCCCTGTCTCTTGAGTAATGACTTTCCATTGTATAACTATCATATTTTACCGGATAAAAAAAGGCCCTTCCATTCGGATGCGTTGGTTTCTTTTCATTTGTAATGATGTATCTCTGCCGACTTGATCCCCAAGGTAATGGTAGTTTAATGATAAGCTGTTGATCAACAAGATACTTTAGAATGTCTTCGAATAATAGCCGTAATGTTTCATTTGAGAATACCTTTCCATTTATTTTGACTGCTATGCGTCCGACTACACGCCCTTGGGTAGCATTAACATCGGAAGTACTAAAGTCGATTGTTCCATTCAACACAAGAACATCATAGATAGAATCAAAAACATCACTATATTTTTCATAAAGGGAAAGAGCCATTCTCCTCTCTTCATTTGTAATTGCCATTTTTATTCCCCTATACCGAATCTTAAGGTTTTTAATATATTGAATGATAAACGGCTTAACCTTTTCATTAAGATTTGGATGATCTAGAAGGGGTATGAGAAATTTATCGTTAAATAGTTGATAATCAAAGCAATACCAACGGTTATCTCCAACAGTGCTAAATGAATCACTCCCTAAATTTGGAGAAATATATGTCAAAATATTAACATCTTGTGGATGATTTTCTGAAAGCCAGTCAGCATATTTTTTAGACTGTTCTTTACTAGGTCGAGAATCAATTTTTAATTCAGCTATGCAGTTAAATTTCTTTACAATACCTTGATCGTTTGAAACATTTGCAGTAATAAATACATCAAATCTACCAACCCCATTAATACTTGTTTCTTTTGAAAAGTTTTCATTTGGAGTTACTTCGATATTAGTAAATGTAC
>CAZDVY010000017.1:0-3443 GCA_964508935.1 uncultured Candidatus Competibacteraceae bacterium
GACCGGGTGCTGCAATCCGCCGGCTCCAGTTGGCATGATTGGTCAGAGTTTAACCCTGAATGGTATGCGTCGCCACTGTTTCATGACGCTTGCCGGGAATTGCAAGCCATTTTGCAGGCCGAATTCGGCGACTGCGGCCCGATCGTTGTCAAGGACCCTCGACTTTGCCGCCTGCTGCCCCTGTGGCAAGCCGCCCTGAACGCCCTGCAGATTGACCCGACGGTCATTCTTCCCCTGCGCAATCCTTTGGAAATCGCCCGTTCCCTCCGCCAGCGCGACGATTTCACTGAACAAACCTCGCTCCTGATCTGGCTCCGCTATGTCCTGGACGCCGAACAGGCCACCCGCGACCTGCCGCGCGCCTTCTGCACCTACGAAACCCTGCTGAGCGACTGGCGCGGAACCCTCGCCCAAATCGCCCGCCATGCCGGCCTCATCTGGCCGCGCCGCGCCCTGGACAGCGAACTGGACATCGATGGTTTTCTCTCCGCTGAAGTCCGTCATCACACCATTTCACCCGCCGAACTGACCACCCGCCCGGAGATTCCCCACTGGATTCCCGACGCTTACACCGCACTGCAACAACTGATCGACCATCCGCACAATGAACCGGCCCAGCAGCGCCTCGACGCCATCCGCGAAGAATTTAACCAGGCTAGTATTCTGCTGGGCCTCGCCACACGGGCCGAAGAGCGCCAAGCCGCACACTATCGCCAGAAAGTCACTGACCTGACCGCCCAACTTACCCGGCTCGAAAGCGAGCTGGCCGCCACTCGCAACTGGGCCGAAACGTCGGACGCTGCCCGGCGCGAACAGACTGCCGAATCCGCCCGGCTGGAAACCGAACTGGACGCGGCGCAGCGCCAGGCCGAAATCGCCGACGCCACTGCCCAGGACCGGGCGAGCGACATCGCCCGCCTGAACCATGAACTGGAAGCCGCCCACCACGCCGTGGAGGCCGCCCGCCACAAGGCGGTCCTGCTGTCCACTGAAATCGCCGCCTTGCGCAATAGCCTGGCCTGGCGGATGACCGCCCCCTTACGCAGCGCCGGAACCCGGTTTCCCGCCCTGGAAACCCACCTGCGCCCGGTGCTGGAAAAAACTGGGGCCTTGCTCTCCCTGGAATGGCTCCGAGCGCGCCGTCAGTTCCCCGCGACTCCAAACGCGATTGCCCGTGACGTGCTGTCCGCCGGTCCGCTGGATTCCGCCCACTTACCCGCCCCCATCGATCCTTACGCCGCCTGGCTGCGCGTGAATCAATGGAACCCTCGGGCAGCCCTGGCCCTGCAAGACCGGCTGGCGGCTTGCCGTTCGCCGTTGCCGAAAATTTCGGTCATCATGCCGGTCTACAACCCGCCGCTGCGCTTTCTCACCCGCGCCATCCAGTCCATCAAGCGTCAAGTTTACCCTGACTGGCAACTGTGCATCGCCGATGACGCCAGCACCGATTCCCGGACGCGGCCTTATCTGCAAGCACTGGTCAACGATCCGCGCATCACCGTCACTTACCGCGAGACCAACGGCCATATCAGCGCCGCCACCAACAGCGCCGCCGCCCTGGCCACCGGCGACTTCCTGCTGCTCATGGACCAGGATGACGAACTGGCTATTGACGCCCTGGCCGAAGCGGCGCTGTACCTCGCCGATCATCCCGATACCGATTTGCTGTATTCCGACAGCGACAAGATCGACGAACACGGTCAACGCTACGACCCGCATTTCAAGCCGGACTGGTCACCGGAGCTGCTCTTGTCTTATATGTATGCTGGTCAGGTATTGGTCGTGCGCCGCAGCGTCTTTGAGCAACTCGGCGGTCTGCGGGTCGGCTTCGAAGGCTCACAGGACCACGATCTCGCCCTGCGCGTCGGTGAAGTCGCCCGCCATGTCGGCCACCTGCCCTACATTCTTTACCACTGGCGCTGCTTCCAGGGCTCGACCGCCTTTTCCGGCCACGAAAAGCCCTATAGCTTCCAGGCCGGCCTCAACGCCGTGCAGGCAGCGCTGGAGCGGCGAGGCAGTTCCGGTCAGGCCTTTCAACCGGACTGGGCGCAGCGGGGCGGCAATGGCATCTACCAGATCCGCTTCCCGGATACCGGCCCTTCGGTCACAGTGATCATCCCTACCCACAATCGCCCCGATTTGCTGCAACGCTGCCTGAAGTCGCTGCGCAAAACCACCTATCGCGATTATCGGGTCCTGGTGGTCGATAACGAAAACCACCAACCGGCCGCCCGGCGCTATCTTGATCAACTGGACCATGAAGTCGTCCCCATTCCCAACCGATCCGGCCAAGGGTTCAGCTTCAGCTATTTAATGAACGAAGCCGCGCGCCGGACCAGCACCGACTATGTGCTGTTTCTCAACGACGACACCGAAGTCCTTACCCCGGAGTGGCTGTCCAGTCTGGTCGGCCATGCCCAACTGCCGGGCGTCGGTGCGGCGGGGGCGTTGCTGCGTTATCAGGATGGCAAGGTGCAACACGCCGGCATCGTGCAGGGTATCGATGGCCTGTGCGATCACGCCTTTAAACTCACCCGTCGTGGCGATAACGGCTATCTGTCCTATATCGCCATGACCCGTAACTGTATTGCGGTGACCGCCGCCTGCCTGTTGACGCGCCGCACACTGTTTCTGGAAATGGGTGGATTCGATGAACAGCGCTTTCCGGTGGCTTACAACGATCCTGATTACTGCTACCGGTTGCGCGAGTGCGGCTATCGCATCGTCTACACCCCCAACGCCGAGCTGCTGCACCACGAAGGACAGACCCGGGGCTTCGGCGACCGGCCGCAGGAAATCGCCGCCTACCGCCAGGCTTTCAAGACCCTGGTCGATCCCTATCTCAACCCGAACCTGTCGCGGGAAGATCCCTGCTTCACCCTGACCCCGCGCTGTCTGGCGCGCGAACCCCGCCGCCCGCTGCGCGCCGCCCTGTTCACCCACAATCTCAACTGGGAAGGCGCGCCCAAGCAGTTGCTGGAGATCGCCACATTTCTCTGCCAGCACGGCGCGATCACCCCGCTGATCATCTCGCCGACCGACGGGCCGTTACGCCGGGCGTATGAACAATGGGGGATCGAGGTGCAAATCTGGTCCCATCCCTTGAGCCGATACGCCGAATTGCCCGGCTATCTGGAAGCGCTGGGCGAAATTGGCGTCCAGTTGGCCGAACAAGCCATCGACGTTGTCTGCGCCAATACGCTGCACGGTTTTTACGCGGTGGACGCCGCCCATGAGGCGCAGTTGCCCTGCCTGTGGATCATTCATGAAAGCGAGGGCTGGCGCGATTACTTCGATTTTGTCCCTCCAACTCTCCGGTCGCGGCCCCTCGACTGCTTCCGCTATCCCTATCGGGTTGTCTTCGTCGCTAAACAGACCCGGACCATTTACCGCGATCTGGACTTCTACCACCACTTCACGGTGATTCCCAACGGCCTGGAGCC
>CAZDVY010000017.1:3543-8810 GCA_964508935.1 uncultured Candidatus Competibacteraceae bacterium
CTCAAAGCCCGGTCCGTGCGTTTCTTTATCGTTGGCGACCGGGACAATGACTACAGCCGGCAAATGCACGAGCGCATCGCCAGCTTGCCGCCGGCGCGGCGCGCGCTGCTGACCGTCATCGCCGAGACGCCGGATGTAGCGACCTACTACCAGGCTTGCGATGTCTTCGTTCTGACCTCCGGGATGGAAAGCTACCCCCGGGTCATTCTCGAAGCGATGGCCGCCGGACTGGCGATTCTCGCCACCCCGGTCAATGGCGTGGTGGAGCAGGTGCGCAAGGGGATCAACGCCGATCATTTTCCGGTGGGGGATGTAGCGCAGTTGACGGCGCGGCTGGCAGCGCTCATTCAGGAGGATTCACGCCGGGAGCGGTATCGCGTGAACTCGCCCTTGGTGTTGCAGGGTCTGACCGATTATGAAGAAATGGGCGTCTGCTACGCCACGCTGTTTCATGAAGCCGCTTTGTCCAGCGTGTCGAGCCTGTAAAAGCTGCCTAAAAACTCATCTAAGAGACTGTTTAAAAACTTCCCTCTCCCCATGGCAGAGGGGACAGCTTTAAAGGGATAGACGCTCACCAACTATCCGCTTTCTAAATTAACGGATTCATTATTCAGAAAGCGGCATTGGCTGGTTTTCCTGAAGTTTTTCTTTGTTTGACGGGGTGATTTTAATGGAAAAAAAGAGAAATTTTTTTCTACTTACAATATATATATCAGGCTTTATCCTGATTTTTTATTTATCTTATATTAATATTAACTTTCAGCTAGATGATGCTCTCATTTATCTACGATACGTTAAAAATTTCCTGAATGGAGAAGGTTTGGTTTATAATTCAGGTGTTTATTTTAATGGTCTAACTTCACCGCTGTATTCATATCTGATGATCTTGGCAGCATATATTACGGGCATCGAAAACTTGCAGCTTCTATCGATCGCTTTATCAGCTTTTTCCTTTTCGGCTGCTATTTATATATCAGCGCTTGTATTTTTTCAAGAAAAAGATCTATGGTGTTCTCTTTTAGCAGTATTCTTAGGTGCTTTTCCATATTTTTATTTAGTCTATGGTATGGAAACCTTGCTGTTTATTTTTTTGATTGTTCTTTGTTTGTACTTTTATCAAAAAAATATGATTATTTCTCTCGGTATTTCCAGCGCCTTATTATTAATCACTAGATCTGAGGGAGTATTTTTGTTGATGCCTATGATTTATTTTTATTTGAGGAAGCAAAAGAAAATTCCAAAAGAAAAATATTTGATAATACCTGTAATAATTTTATCAGCAAATTTCATTTTTAATAAATTTTATTACGACTCTTTTTTGCCATCAACAGGTATGGCAAAAATATGGCAAGGGAGGTCTGGTTTATGGGGTGATGGATGGATATTTCTCGATATCAAATACCTTTTTGCCATGGTATTCAATAATAATTTATTATTTTTAATTGCCTTAGTAGTGCCTTTATCAGGGTTATTCTTCAAGAAAATTGAAGAGATTGATTTGGTAGTGCTAATTTTTCTTATCGCTTATTCCTGCTTTTATATACTTTTAAACATACCAAACTATCATTGGTACTATGCGCCCTATTTTTTCCTTGGATTATGTTACGCTATTAAAGGAGCCTCATATCTTTCCCAAAAAATATACCCAAGGAATCAGTTATTGGCAACTATCATAGTGTTACTACCAATCGTCATAGTTATTCATTACAGCTTTCAAAATTCCAATGTTCATAATGGTCCACATTCAGATTATCAAAAAATTGGGTTATGGCTAAAAGAAAACACTCCAATAACTGCTAAAATAGCAATGGTTGAAATTGGTACGGTGGGTTGGTATTCCGATAGACACATCATAGATGTATTAGGTCTGGTTAATCCTTATAATGCACGTTTTATCGGGGAAAAAAAATTTGGCAAATGGTTGGAATTCTATAATCCGGATTATTTCCTGGTTCACGATCCATTATGGAATCATGAAATCTCTGCAAAAATTTTGATCAGAAAAAATTGGTACAGTAAAGACGATCGTTTTAAATTTCCAGGTTATTCACTTCTTAAAAGAATAACTCAAACTAAAATTTCAATTGATGAACAGGATTTATATATAATCCAAAATTCGCATGGTAATTCAGTTCCTTTTATGACTACACCACCCGCTATGGAAAAGTTAGTTGTTGTTAGTAGAACCTGCGCTCTCGACACTATCAATGGCGTTATCACTAGGGTTAGTACTGTTATGAAAGATGATCCACTCATTATCAATGGCTGGATGGCAGATACAGATGGCGGAATAATCTCCGTACCAGTCATTGCCCGTTTGACTCGGAGTGACAGTTCCCAAGTGTTCTACACTATTATAGTGGAACGCACCTCCCGTCCCGATGTGGCAACTCACTTCAAAAATCCAGCCTTTGATAAATCCGGCTTTAGCTTTACAGCTACTTTAGAAATGGTGCCGACAGGTCATTATACTTTGGAATTCTTGCAATCTGTTTCGGGTAAACTGCTGATTTGTGCTGATAAAGGAAAGATCACTATTCAATAATTAAATTCGGCACCTTCCAGCTTTATCGGAGGACAGAGGACTCTCATTTTCCTGTAATTAGGATTCACAACGAATTTCAATATGATAAATACGATATTCCCCAGGAATCTCACCCGGATCAATACGTAAATGACCAATGACGTCGGATGGCAATTCCACAATCACCGTATTGTGTCCACGATAAATCGATGTACGACTGGATTTTTCCTCCGTATAATCCGGAGTATCAGTAGTAGCATGAAAAACTTGCAGGGTTGAATGACCCGGAGCATCCATCTCGATTTTCATTAATGCCTTTCTGGGCAACGATTCAACAGGCGGCAGATAGAAATAAGGATCGTATCCAGTTGCTTTTAATCGAATAACATCATGATCCTGTTCAATATCAATGTCATTTCCAGGGATAATGAGATCCATCTGATTCTCCAGGATCATCAACACCGTCTTGTTGAGCTGATCAAACGCTTGGCGCCAATGGATTTGTTGTGAGGGCGCTTCGATCTGCGCACACTGATAGTTGGTAATAAACTCAGATCGGGACGTCAAAGTTAGCAAGGGTTCAGCAGGCAGTCCGCAGTCTGGCTTACGCAAAATGAGATTCAGCACAGACCGGGCGAAACCGATGGGGGCTGGGACGTCTCGCGCCAGGAAAAAGGTTTGCAGAAGGCGCTCTTCAAGAGTGATGGGAAACCACGCCAGCATCTCTGGTTCATAGCCGTCGGCAGCAAGCACCGGGCCGAGATCCTCAATATCGAGAGCAATTTGAAAATCATGGAAACTGATCCCCGTGCCGAGCCGGATTCGAGCCAGTTCTGCTTCCTGTTCGGAAACCTGGAGCGCCTGGTCAAGAGTCCTGATCACCTTTTGACGCTGGGTCCGACGGTAATAGCGTAGCGCGATAGGACCGGGCAACATGTGAAAAAAGGGCAGAAAAGCCGTGTGAATATCCATATAGATGAATCGGTTGGGCGTCTCGATCACCACCAGATGACCACCCGGACGCAGCACATCCCAACTGGTGCGCAGCGTTTCGAGACATTCCTCGGATGTACAATGTTCAAGAACTGCATAAAGCAGCACAAGATCAACTTTTTCCGCCTCATGGCAGCGGCGCACCTCGCTCAATAACTGTTCAGAAGAGATTGCCTGACCGTCGACGTTGGTTAGCCCAAGAACGCGCGCACGGTTCAGCGCACCGGCCACATAGGACGGCGAGATATCGTAACCCTTTATTTGCCCAGCTAATTGTGCGAAGGCACAGGTGCTGGAACCGGTTCCACAACCGATTTCAACTACTCTGCAACCGGCTAGAGGAGCAATATGGTTGACCCAGGGGACGGCGTACTCGCTGGCTTGGTTATAACGGCGAAAGACCTCATTTTCGATGGAAAACTGTTCCTCAACGGATTCACGTCTCCATTCGTCCAGATAAGCTTCATTGAGAGCTGCTTCAATTTGGCTGATTAAGGCTGCATCCCGATGAGGATCCAAGAGCATATATTTTTCCTATAATAGCCATCACTAAATTGAGTAATATTGAGTTTTAAGCCTTACTCTCAATCTGGCGGAAACCCGTTCCCAGATACGAGAATCTCTGAAACAGTGAAACCATACTGAAGGATCTAGCAATAAAAAAGCAATTGGCGAACAGATGATTCTATAGCCATTCTAGGTCTTAAAGCCTCCTGAAAAATAAATGCGGAGCTGTATTGGAATCAACTCTTTCAAAGCTGACTTTAAGTATTGATGATCATAAAAATTTTTGCTCACAAATTGATTAATTTCTTTTATTTTTGGCAGTTTCTTTTTAAATAAAAATTGTCTTTTTTTACGCATCATTGAAATGCCACTCATGAAGTCTCTATAAAGATTCAATACGACTTTCAATTTTCCTTTGACCACATAACGTAATAAAATAGCGCTGTGCAATAATACAATCCAGCCGAGATTTTTGAGTAAAAAATAAAGAGGCACATCTTTGACCAGCACAAACAGTGAATTACGGATACCATGATACAACACAAAATCGCTGTTAGGGCCACCGCTGGCGACAGAGCCCTTATGGTAGACCACTGCATCTTCAGCATAAGCAGCCCGATAGCCCAGCAACACCGCCCGCCATGCCAAATCTGTATCTTCAGCATAGCAAAAGAATTGATCATCAAAGTATTCGCTGGTCACCTGATAGATATGCTGCAATAAATCAGCCGTATACAATGCACACCCACCACAGGGGCCGAGGAGTGGATCTTCAATCGATTTACGATTGGAAGCCAGCCCGCATTTATAAAACGTGATGCCCAGATTATCGATGCAAGCTCGATCATCATATTTCATCATCCGCGCCGCCACCATCTCAATCCGTTGCGATCGATCGACTCTCATCAGCATCCGCGCCAGGAAATCCGGTTCAACAACGGTGTCGTTATTCAACAATAGCAGATATTCATAGGATTCCTTCGGGAGAATATCAGCAAATAATCGATTATGTGCGCCAGTGAAACCCCGGTTCTGTGAATCCGCAAAAAAAGTGATCCTTTCGGGATAATGCGCCGCATATTTACTTAACAGCATCGCATCCTCCTCGCCAGAGCCATTATCTACCAGAAAAATATCAAACCGGGGTTCCTGAATACACAACAGAGAATCCAGACACTCCAGGGTATCGGCAGCGCGGCGAAAATTCACCACCAGCACCGCCAGGGTAGTCAGAGAGTCATGA
>CAZDVY010000017.1:8910-29702 GCA_964508935.1 uncultured Candidatus Competibacteraceae bacterium
GGCAGCGCGGCGAAAATTCACCACCAGCACCGCCAGGGTAGTCAGAGAGTCATGAATTTTGCACACGACGAATCAATCTCAGTAATTCCCGGCTGAATCCACCCACGAGTCTCGACAATGAATGATGGGCTTGCCATTCATCACGCAGGGCAAAAGCTATCGGGCGCAGTTGCCGTAAACGCAGGCCGAAGGTTTCACGATCCAGAGGTAAATTGGGGTTATAGTAGGGATCGCCTCTGGTAAAAAGGGCCGCATGGCGTTGCCGTAGATAACGGGCTTCCTGTTCAAATCTTGCCTGCCTATCCGGAGTGTTTTCTAGGCCTCGGGACCGCGATTCATGATGATACAACTCACAATAGGGCGTGAAAACGTTTAAATAACCCTGTTCACGGAGGCGTAGACAAAAATCAATATCATTTAGAGCAATCGGCAAGTTTTTTTCATCCAAGCCATCGAGTTTCTGATAGAGAGCTTTCTTGACCATCAAACATGCACCGGTCACTGCACTGACATTCTGAATTGCCTCCAAGCGGTTAAAATAACCGGGATCATTCCGGTCAAAACACTTGTGAGAATGACCAGCACTGCCCCCGATGCCAATGATAACCCCGGCGTGCTGAATGGTATTATTTGGATAGTAAAGCTTGGCGCCGACCGCGCCCACCTCTGCGCGTTGCGAATGTTCCAGCAACGCCTGCAGCCAATCTGGATGAATCACTTCAGTGTCATTATTCAATAATAACAGATGCTCGCCCTTGGCTTGTCGTGCGGCAAAATTATTGATCGCGGCAAAATTAAAAGGCTGATCATCATGCAGAAAGCGCAGGCGCGCATCCCGGCGTGGATAATCCGCCATCAGCTTCAGAGTAGCCGGTTCCCGGCTCTGGTTGGAAACGCCAATGATTTCAAAATGGGGATAGGTCGTTCGATCCAGGATGGAATCCAGACACCGTTTGAGCACTGCCGGCAAATCCCGAAAGGGGATAATGATACTGATTGTAGGATGATTCCTGATCTCGCGGCGCACCCGATAAACGCCGGGATATTGACCTAACACAACTTGGCCAGCAATGCCCCGACGATCGATCGCCTCAGTCACCGCCTTGCGGCCCGCTTCCCAGGCATAATGCTTGTGTGCAAAACAATCAGCGGTGGAGCCTGGAATCCGCCGCCATCGGTAAAGAACCTTGGGAATATGGACGATCCGGTCCGTTTGCTCCAGAAAGCGCAGCAGTAAATCGTGATCCTGGGCGCCATCGTAGCCCTTGCGCAATCCGCCGATTTTTTGCAACAGCGAGCGACGATAAACCGCTAAATGGCAAATGTAGTTGATCGATAAAAGCAAATCCGGTGAATAATCGGGTTTGAAATGAGCTGAATAGCGATGGCCATTGGGCTTGATATACTCTTCATCAGAATAGATCAAATCCGGTTTACATTCAGTAATCGCCTTAGCGACTTCCTGTAAGGCATTCGGCGTCAGTTCATCATCATGATCGAGAAAGCCGACAAATTCGCCTTGAGCCAGATCGAGCGCAGCATTGGATGCTGTTGCGATACCCTGACTCGTGTTCAGAAAAACGATCTGGATACGTTCGTTCTGCAAGCTACGCAGATAATTCAGGGTTTCCTGACGGGAAGATCCATCATCAGCAATACACAATTGCCAGTTCGGATAGATTTGGCGACGGACTGAGTGGATAGCAGCTTCCAGCCATCGACATTCCACATTATGAACGGGGACGATCAGTGAAATGAGGAGGTCATTCACGACTTTGAATCTGAAGAATATTGATCCATAATCGTATTGGTCGGTCCCACCATTCTAATGGAACCCTGCGAAAGCCACAGGGCGCGACTGCATAAATTTCTAATTGAATCCGGATTGTGAGAAACCACCAGAATGGTCGATCCGTTTTCATGATAATACAGAATTCTTGCTGCTGACTTTTTTTGAAAATCAGTATCACCTACCGACAAAATTTCATCAACGATGAGGACATCAGGTTGAACATCAGTGGCAATCGCGAATCCCAGTCGGGCAATCATGCCACTGGAATAGGTCCGAATGGGTGCATCCATGAATTCTTCAATGCCAGCGAATTCCACGATTCTTTCTAGGCGGCTCGCCATATCTTTGCGGCTGAAGCCTAGCACTGCGCCATTCAGGAAAATATTCTCCCGGCCGGTCATCTCATAGTCAAATCCTGCGCCTAACTCCAGTAAAGGCGCCACTCGCCCTTTTAAAAAAACCCGTCCTTGCGTAGGGCGAATCACCCGGGCAATGACTTTGAGCAAAGTGCTTTTGCCAGCCCCATTAGCGCCGATGATGCCAACCGTTTCGCCTTGTTGTATAGAAAAGCTAACATTGTTTAAAGCATTGAAATCAGTATAACTGACACTGCGTCTTTTAAGCCACCGGATCGCGTATTCCTGGAAAGTAGGAATCTTCTCGTGGGGAATACGGAAACGCACCGTGACATTATCGAGTTGTATGACGGTCGTATTCATGGCTACAGGCGATAAGCCAGTTGGTCTGCCTTGTTGGTGAATACGATCCAGCCTGCTAGCAAAGTGATCAATGCCAGGGATACTGCATTTACTATCAGGCTGGCGTCAGGAATATGGTTCGCGTAAACAGGAGTACGGAACATCTCGATTAATATCAAAAAGGGATTCCACGCCAAAAATTGACTTAATTCGGGTGAAAGAATGGATGGCGGATACATGATTGGAGTCAAAAAAAACAAAGCCTGAATTAAAACCTGATAAATGTCTACTGTGTCGGTAAAAAATACCGAGGCTGTGGATAATAGCAAGGCAAAGCCAAAACTAAAGACGGCCAAAATGAGAATGCTGACTGGAATAAAAAACCAGGCAGCGCTGATCGGGTGATCAAGAAAAAAGATAATAATGATCAGGGAAATCACAGAGACTAAAAAATTGACCACTCCGTTTCCGACGGCTGCAACGATATAGGTAGCGCGGGGAACATAGATTTTTTTCAGTAACCCACCACCATACGCCATCGTACCCATCGCGTATTGAGTCGTCTGTGTAATAAAGTTCCAAACGAGCAAACCACTCAGCAGGTAAACGGCATAATGGGATAGCGATGATTTAAACATAGTCCCGAACGCGATGGTCAAGACGATCGTTTGCAATAAAGGATTCAACAACATCCAGAAAATACCCAGCATTGAGCGCTTATAACGGTTCTTCAGGATATTTTCTGTCATTAACAAGACCAGATCACGATAACGAACGAGCTGAACGAACTCGTCAATCGCTGGGGGGGAGCTTTTAGCGGAATCGTACTCCAACATAATGAGTCAGACCAATGAAGTTGCAGGATTGTTGGATATGTTGCAACAATTCATCCAACAACGCCACCATCCATTGACCTGCCTTCGCCTGCCCCCCTTATGCCACAGGGGGAGAAGGGAGAACAGGGAAGGAAAGACCAAAGGTTACAACGCACTGGGGCCAATTTCCCCGGTACGGATCCGGATCGCCCGTTCCAGATCATAGATGAAAATCTTGCCGTCGCCGATCTTGCCGGTGTTGGCGGTCGAGCAGATCGCCTCCACCACCTTGTCCACCAGGCTATCGTCGACGGCGATTTCCAGTTTAACCTTCGGCAGAAAATCCACCACATACTCCGCGCCGCGATACAGCTCAGTATGACCTTTCTGGCGACCGAAGCCCTTAACCTCGGTGACCGTGATGCCCTGAACCCCAATCCCTGACAGCGCTTCCCGCACGTCGTCCAGCTTGAACGGTTTGATGATTGCAGTAACCAGCTTCATGGATGCCCTCTGGCGTTTCGCCTGATTTAAAACTAAAACCCATATAGGGAATATAACCGAAATCGACAGTTGATGCGCGGGGGGAGGTCAGGAGGCCTCTAGCCGCTGACCTCTGCCGCCAACCCTTACAGGTTGTAGCCGCGCTCGTCGTGCAGGGCGATATCCAGACCTTCCGTTTCCTGATCGCTCGTCACCCGCAGACCAATGACCACGTCCACGATCTTGAGGATCACGTAGCTCAGGACCGTGGTGTAGATGACGGTAAACAACACGCCTTTGGTCTGCACCCATAACTGCGTACCGATCGTCATCCCTTCCGCCAAACCTTTACCGCCCAGGGCGATATCCGCGCACAGCCCGGTCAGGATCGCGCCGACGATGCCGCCGACCGCGTGAACGCCGAACACATCGAGCGAGTCGTCATAGCCCAGCGCCCGCTTGAGTTTGGTGGAGGCCAGGAAACAGATCAAACCGGACGCGAGACCGATCAACAGCGCGCCCATCGGTCCGGCAGTGCCGGAAGCCGGGGTAATGGCGACCAGACCGGCGACCGCGCCGGAGGCGATGCCCAGTACGCTGGGTTTACCATGTGTAATCCACTCTGCGAACATCCAGCTCAGTGCGGCCATCGCCGTAGCGATCTGCGTCACCGCCATCGCCATGCCGGCGTCGCCATTGGCCGCGACCGCACTGCCGGCGTTGAAACCAAACCAGCCCACCCACAGCATCGACGCGCCCATGATCGTGAAGTTGAGGTTATGCGGCGGCATGGCGGTGACAGGATAGCCTTTGCGTCTGCCCAGGACCAAACAGGCCACGAAGCCCGCGATGCCCGCGTTAATGTGCACCACCGTGCCGCCGGCGAAGTCCAAAACGCCCCAGTCCCACATCAGTGCGCCATCACCGCCCCACACCATATGGGCAATCGGCGCGTAGACGACGGTGAACCAGACGGCCATGAACAGCAACAGCGCCGAAAACTTCATCCGTTCGGCAAACGCCCCGACGATCAGCGCCGGTGTGATAATCGCGAACGTCATTTGGAAAGTCATGAACACGGTTTCGGGAATGGTCATCGTCAGACTGTCGCGCGTCACCCCGTGCAGAAACGCCTTGTCGAAACCGCCAACAAAGGTCGCCAGGTTGATGGCTTCCTTGGTCATCCCGGTGGCGTCAAACGCCAGACTGTAACCGTAGATCGTCCACAACACGGTCATCAGCGCAGTGATGGCAAAACATTGCATCATCACTGACAGCACGTTTTTGGCGCGCACCATGCCCGCATAAAACAGCGACAGACCAGGGATGGTCATGAATAGCACCAAGGCGGTGGCGGTCAACATCCAGGCGGTATCACCGGAACTCAGCGTGGGCGCTGCCGCCTCTTCGGCCCAGGCCAGCGCTGGCGTCAACGCCGCCAGCAGCGCCAGCCGGCCGCCATTTTTAGCTATGCGCATCGTTCTCGTCATCAGTGAAGATCTCCAAAGGTTGAACATATTGATAATTCGGTATTACAACGCTTCCGGCCCGGATTCACCGGTGCGAATGCGCACGGCGTTTTCCAGGTCATAGATGAAAATCTTGCCGTCGCCGACCTTACCGGTATTGGCCGCCCGGGAAATGGCCTCGACCACCCGATCCGCCAGACCGTCAGGCACTCCGACTTCAATCTTGATCTTGGGCAGAAAATCCACGACGTATTCCGCGCCCCGATATAATTCGGTGTGACCCTTTTGCCGACCGAATCCCTTGACTTCGGTTACCGTAACCCCCTGCGCGCCAACTTCCGAAAGGGCTTCCCGAACATCGTCCAGCTTGAACGGCTTAATCACCGCCGTGATCAATTTCATGGCAACATCTCCTGTGGTCTCGAACACCCCGACGGGGCGACGTGCTGTTTCAGCGTCTCCACGAACGCCGTTCGCTAACGCCGACCATTCGTTTCACCGAGTGATAGCATATCGTGTGCCACTAAAAATAAATAAATAGATATCAATATCTTTAATAAAAAATTCGCGTTAGATAATGCCTTCATCCGGCAATTCGTCGCGTCGCCGTCCTGGCTGATGCACTTATCTGGTGCAATGACGATGGAGGCATACAAACTGAAAATTCCCGTTAAACTTGGCGATGATGATCCCTATCTATTGGAGAACCGGTAATGATCGACCCCAAAACTTTCGATGATCTGGCCAAGCGTTTTGCGGAAGCCGTGCCGCCCGGCGTCCGACAATTTCAGGCTGAGGTGGAAAAGAATGTCCATGCTGCCCTGCAGGCGACGTTTGCCAAGCTGGACTTGGTGACTCGTGAAGAATTCGAGGTGCAACAGGGCGTACTGGCGCGCACCCGCGCCAAGCTGGAAGAACTGGAGAAGCAGGTCGCGGAGCTGGAAGCGAAAGCCGCCGCCGGCAAGCGGCGCAAGACGGCCGATAAAACAGTTGAACCGGAAAGTAGCGAGTAGCGCCGCCCTTAATTGGTGCAAAATCCCCCTGCCACTTTAGGATTCGCATGTCGCTTGCTATCGTCTATACCCGCGCCCAGGTCGGCATCGATGCGCCACTGGTCAGCGTGGAAGTTCATCTGTCTGGCGGCCTGCCGGGATTGTTCATCGTTGGCCTGCCGGAAGCGGCGGTGAAGGAAAGCAAGGATCGGGTACGCGGCGCGATCCAGAACAGCGGTTTCGAGTTCCCGGCCCGCCGCATCACCATCAATCTGGCGCCGGCCGATTTACCCAAGGAAGGCGGGCGTTTCGATTTGCCGATTGCGCTCGGCCTGTTAGCGGCATCGGGCCAGATTCCCCGTGAGCGGCTCGACCAGTACGAAATGCTCGGCGAACTGGCGCTAGGTGGTGAATTACGGCGCATTCGCGGGGCGTTGCCGGCCACGCTGGCCTGTCGCGATGCAGGGCGCACCCTGCTGGTTCCCAGCGACAATGCTGAAGAGGCGACACTGGTCAGCGGCGCAAAGGTGCTGGGCGCGGCGCACTTGCTGGAAGTCTGCCGACAACTGGCGACCGGCAATGCCCTGCAACCGTCGGTCGCACCCCGCCGGATACCGCTGGAAGCGATCCTGGAACGGGATTTGAGCGACGTGCGCGGTCAGCAACACGCCAAACGGGCGCTGGAAATCGCCGCCGCTGGCGGTCATAACCTGCTGTTGATCGGTCCACCGGGCACTGGCAAAACCATGTTGGCCAGCCGGCTGCCCGGCATCATGCCGCCGTTGAGTGAAAAGGAAGCGCTGGAAACTGCAGCTATCGCCTCGGTCAGCGCCCAGGGCCTGGATTTAAAGCAGTGGGGGGTGCGACCGTTCCGTGCGCCGCATCACACCGCTTCCGGTGTAGCGCTGGTTGGAGGTGGTGGCCAACCCCGGCCTGGCGAGATTTCCCTGGCGCATCACGGCGTATTGTTTCTCGACGAGTTGCCGGAATACGACCGGCATGTGCTGGAGGTTTTGCGCGAGCCGTTGGAGTCGGGACGAATCACCATTTCCCGCGCTGCTCGCCAGGCCGATTTTCCCGCACGCTTTCAACTGGTTGCGGCGATGAATCCCTGCCCCTGCGGCTATCTGGGTGATGCAGAACGGCGGTGCGCCTGCGGCCAGGAGCAAGTGCGTCGCTACCGGGCGCGGGT
The DNA here is from genome assembly GCA_964508935.1 of uncultured Candidatus Competibacteraceae bacterium. Taxonomy (GTDB): domain Bacteria; phylum Pseudomonadota; class Gammaproteobacteria; order Competibacterales; family Competibacteraceae; genus UBA2383. Next base: position 16,352 of record CAZDVY010000017.1, read on the forward strand.
GTCGGGACCACTGGTCGACCGGATCGACCTGCATATTGAAGTTCCCCGGTTGGCCCATCGGGTGCTGCGCGGCGATGCCCCGGAGGAAAGCAGCGCTACCGTGCGCCGTCGGGTTTGCATTGCCCGCGACCGGCAATTACAGCGGGCCGGCAAACCCAACAGCGCGCTGGGCACCCGTGAGATTGAACGCTACTGCGCGTTGGGCGAGGCCGATCATAAATTGCTGGAACACGCCCTGGAACGGCTGGGCCTGTCGCCGCGCGCCTACCATCGAATCTTAAAGGTAGCCCGCACTATTGCTGACCTGGCCGGCAGCGACGCCATCAAAACGCCACATCTCACCGAGGCGATCAGTTATCGGGCGCTGGACCGGACGATGATGCGTTAGGCGCTAACTGACCCGAACAAACGCTCCCCAACCCAGATCATCCAGATTGACCACCCGTCGCCGGCTGTATTCAACCAGGACGTCGTGCGTGCGGCGCTTGACGAAACCAGCCTCAACGTTCGGAAAATCCAGGAATCGCCGGGTGATGTCCAGCAAATTAGCCCGCTCGCCGGTATCTGCGTTCATGAACGAATGCAGACCATCCGTCGCTACCGCCACCGTGGAAAAGGCCGTCAAATTAAAGCTGAACACGGTCGGCGCATCGAAAGGTTCCTGGCGGAGGGTCACACCACTGTCGCACAGATAACGGACGTTTTGACCGGTTTGCGCATCGCCAATCGCCTCCCGATATAGCGCCCCGCGCTCGGCGTCCAGCAGATAGCTGAGGTAATAAGGCGCATTCTCGGCATATTCCACCTGAATTGCCGCCACCGCGCCTGCAACACTCCGGGTCGCGATGCAGCCATCACCGTACAGATGGACATGGACGGTGTCGCCCTCGCACCAGGCGATGAGCAGGGTGGCGTCAAGCACCCCCTCATCCAGTCCTAAATCTCGCGCCTGCCGGGCGGCGCGCCGAATCAGCCGCCGACCCAGCCGCCAATGCCGGGCAGTTCGTCCGGCCTCGTCGAATGCGCCGAGTGCGAACCGGGGCAGCAGACAGCGGGCGTTCAACACCAGCAACCGCGCGCCCAGATCGCTGTCCGGGGCGGCGGAACAGCCATCCGCCAGAATGACATAGGGAAAAGGTTGGCTACCCTGGCAAACATAGTCTTCGCAGAACAGATGTAATTTGCCGATGGTGTAATAGGAATCCAGATAGAGGGTCATGAGATAGGGCCAGTGGAATGGCCGGGTCAGCCCGGAAACTCCGCGGATTGAACGATCTTCACGCCGCGCCGCTTCATGTCGGTTAAAAACTGGTAGGCCGCTTTCTCAAAACCCGGCACGGGCGAACTGGTGTCTTCGACCAATACCAGCTTGCGCACGCTTTCCTCGCCGAAGTGATCGATGATGTCCCGCACCGTGTTGGCTACGCAATGCGACAGCGCCTGCCCCGATAGCGCTACCTGATCCGCTTTTTCCAGGGTCTGGATCAATCGAACATTGATTTGGGTAGACGGATCATCAGGGTCTGGTACATCGGCCTGCACCGCCGAATAATGTTCAGTCCAGGGATTGTGGCCTTTGAGGTGGTAGTCTACCCGGGTTCGTCGCCGTTCCTCCCAGCGGCGCAACGCGGCGCCAACTACTGGAATCACATTATGCCCCCATGTCCCGACCAGGCAGTGCGGCGGCCAGATAGTCAGAACATAGCGGTGGTTATCGCGCAAGGCTCGCACATAATCCAGCGCCCGTTGTTGAAACTCCGACTTGAAGGGCCGCCAGCTCTCATTCTCGACCTCCGTTACGGTGATCTGGGTAAAAGGCGCGGGTGGGCGCCCCTTCCGATCCACCCAGAATATTGGATGGGAGATATCCAGCAACTGGTGAGTATCCAGCGTCACATGGATATCGTCGATACGGTCGCCGAGCCGATCCAGCAAACCGGCCAACCGTTCAGCATCAGCACAGGCTCCGGGCACTGGCAAGGCGGCGCCTGGCGCATCGCTGAAGTCATTTTGCGGGTCGATAATCAAAAATTCGAGAGACATAGTGGTTCTCCCCGGTTTAGCCACTGAACATCGGCGGGTTCCCGCAACCCGTCCCTGGTTTCTATTTTACCCTGGTAGGTTGCAAAAAAAATTATCCAGATGAATTTCCATCGGATCAACTTGGGAAACTGATATTATAATGAGCCAATCGCATCCCATCTGGAGACCTGCCGCATCATGAACGAAGTTCCTTCGATTCCTAGCGAGCTGATCACCCGTTTGCGGACTGCCCACCGGGTCGCCGTACTCACGGGCGCCGGCATTTCCGCCGAGAGCGGCGTACCGACTTTTCGCGAAGCCCAGACCGGATTGTGGGCGCGCTATAATCCTGAAGAATTGGCCACGCCCGAGGCGTTTCGCCGTAACCCCCGCCTGGTTTGGGAGTGGTATGCCTGGCGACAGGAGCGGGTGCGCCAAGCTGAACCGAATCCCGGCCATCATGCCTTGGTCCAGATGGAACGCCATATTGTCGAATTCACCCTGATCACCCAAAACGTTGATGGTCTGCATCGACGGGCGGGCAGTCACCAGGTGCTGGAACTGCACGGTAACCTGTTCCGCGCCAAATGCTTTAACGAAGATCGGCCAGTAGAGGGTTGGCCGGAAAGTGACGACATCCCGCCGCGCTGCCCGCATTGCGGTGGACTGCTGCGCCCGGATGTGGTCTGGTTCGGCGAAATGCTGCCAGCGGGCGTATTGCGGGCGGCGGAAGAGGCGGCAGTCAGCGCCGAGGTTTTTTTCAGCATCGGCACGTCATCGCTGGTCTATCCTGCCGCCGATCTGCCGTTGATTGCGCTGCGCGCCGGCGCGACCGTCGTGGAAATTAACCCTCAGCCGACGCCGCTCAGCCTGCATGTCACGTTCAGCTTGAACGGTACAGCGGGCATAGTTCTGCCAGCGCTGGTCGCTCAAATCTGGGGATAGGGAAATAGCGATATCCACTCGCCACTTGCTCAACATGCACCTTTTTCCTCCCCCACCCGCCCGGCTGACGCTAGCCGACGGTACTCTGCTTGCCTATCACCGCAATCCGGGCAGCGCGCCGGGGGTGATCTTTCTGGGTGGTTTTACATCGGACATGACCGGCATCAAGGCGACAACCCTGGAACGCTGGTGCCGGGGGCGGAGTCAGGCGTTTATCCGCTTCGACTACTCCGGTCACGGCGCATCCAGCGGCCAGTTCGCGGACGGCTTTATCGGTCGCTGGGCGGGGGAGGCACTGGCGGTGCTGGATCAATTGACCGAGGGTCCACAAGTCCTGGTCGGTTCATCAATGGGCGCGTGGTTGATGCTGTTGACCGCACTCACACGGCCGGAAAGAATCGCTGGGTTGCTGGGCCTGGCCTGCGCTGCCGACTTTACGGATTATCTACTGTGGGACCGGCTGGATGAACCATTGAGGGAGCGATTGCGGCGCGAGCGGGTTATCTCACTGCCCTCACCTTATGGTGAACCCTGCATCATCACCCTGCAGCTCATCGAGGAAGCCGCCCAGCATCGGTTGCTGGAACGGTCCGAATTGCCGATCCACTGTCCGGTACGGCTGATTCATGGCATGAGCGACACCGATGTGCCGTGGCAAACCAGCCTCCGGATCGCAGAGAAACTCACCAGCCCTGATGTGCGGGTTATCCTGGTGAAGGATGGGGAACATACCCTGTCGCGGGAGCAGGATTTACGCCTGCTAACCCGCGTACTGGGAGAAATGCTGAGCGAACGCTAGTTAGGCTGATTAATTGCCTAAACGCCCGCACCGCCACTCTGGCGCGGCTGACTCTGGCGTTGCTCCTCATCGGGTAGCGTAATGTTCAGCTCCAGAATCTCATAGCCACCCTCACGGTCCAGATGCACTTTGATTTGGCTCTGATCGATAGGGACATATTTGCGCACAACTTCAAGCAATTCTTTTTTGAGGGCCGGCAGATAGTCGGGGCTGCTGCGGCGACTCCCCCGCTCGTGGGCGACGATAATCTGCAACCGCTCCTTGGCGAGGGCGGCCGATTTGCTGGGAGGCGTGCGGAAAAAATTTTCGAACAGGCCCATCATGGTTCATCCCCCACCAAACAGCCGTTTCAAAAACCCCTTTTTCTGGATCGACGTAAACCGATGCGGCAAAGTCTTGCCCAGAAAACGGTCGACCAGATCGTTATAGGCAGCACCCGCTTCGCTGCTGTCTTCCAGAATGACCGGGACGCCTGCGTTTGACGACTGCAGGACAGTGGATGATTCTGGAATAACCCCCAACAGGGGAATACCCAAAATTTCCAACACATCATCGACACTCAGCATATCACCCCGATCAGCGCGCTCCGGCGCATAGCGGGCCAGTACCAGATGCTCTTTGACCGATTCGTCACCCTGCTCAGCGCGTCGCGACCGGCTGGCCAGGATGCCAAGAATTCGGTCGGAATCGCGCACCGACGACACTTCCGGATTGGTCACCACCAGGGCCTCATCAGCGAAATACAGCGCCATCAGCGCGCCGCGTTCGATACCGGCCGGCGAGTCGCAGACAATATAATCGAACCCTTGCTTGAGTTCGGTCAGGATCCGCTCCACGCCTTCCTTGGTCAGCGCATCCTTGTCGCGGGTTTGAGAAGCGGGCAGGATGTACAGGTTTTCCACCCGCTTGTCGCGAATCAGTGCTTGATTCAGGTTGGCTTCGTTGTTGATTACGTTCACGAAGTCGTATACGACCCGACGCTCGCAGCCCATGATCAAATCCAGGTTGCGCAAGCCGACGTCAAAATCAATGACCACGGTTCGGTAACCGCGCTGGGCCAGACCGGTCGCGAAACTGGCGCTGGTCGTCGTTTTGCCTACGCCTCCCTTGCCGGAGGTCACCACGATAACGGTTGCCAAGCGATTATCCCTGAAGTTATAGATAAAGATCGGATGGGCGGTCAATGCTGCCTGTCGCTACCGCCCGCGGATGGATCAACGGCTGAGATGTTCAATGACCAATCGGTCTTCCATCAGGTGAATCTGGGTGGCCTTACCACGGTCCGCCGAATCAAGTTGTTCGCTGATTCGGTAATGCCCGGCGATAGAGACCAGCTCCGCCTCCAGGCTTTGACAAAAAATCCGGGTTTCCACTGCGCCCCGAACCCCCGCCAGGGCGCGTCCCCGCAGCGCCCCGTAAATATGAATGTTGCCATCCGCGATGACCTCTGCGCCGGCGCTGACCGCGCCCAACACGATCAGATCGCCATCTGGCGCATAAATCTGCTGGCCGGAGCGCACCGGATGATTGACGATCCGACTGTGCGACACTGGCTCGGTTTTATCCGGTTTTTTGGCGCCATTGGTGCGGCTCTCGGGCAGCGTCGGCAACCCGGCTAACCGAGCTGCTACCTGCTGAATCGGCGTCCCGTTGCGCATGCCCACCGGCACCATGCCGTGTGCACGCAGCAATTCGTATAACCCATTAAAGTCCAGTCCCTCTGGCGAGTCAGCCACTCCCTCCAGATCGACCACGACCGGCGTATTATTAAAAAAACTGGGAGCCTGTTTGACCTTCTCCGCCAGATGCCGCTCAATGGCTGCCCGATCCATCTGAAACAGATACAGAACGGTCAAGGTAAACAAACTGCCCTTGAGTTCGAAAGGCGGAGTTTCCTCGCTGGCGAGGTGCGGGGATCGCAGCAACATGGCGGTGCGGGATGCCTCTGGCTGAATACCGGGGTTTCCAAGTGATTTTACACGTCCGTTGTGGTGATGGAACAGACCTTTTCGACGCCAGTCAGTCTGTCAAATGCAATAGGATTTACTATAGATCATCTTGCACAGTTTCGTGCAAAAACCATGCTGGACACCGACTGGTCCGATCATCAGGAATTCCGCTCATGCCTGTCCCTTGTTCCCGTTATATTTTCATCGCTCTACTGTTGGCAGGTCTGGCCTGGCTCAGCGGTTGCGCAACCCCCCAAACCTCGCGCGATCCTTATACTGCGGCGCGGCAGCGCATTCTCGCCACTGCTGAACGACTGGTCGGCGCACCCTACGTCCCGGGTGGTGAATCGCCCAGTGGCGTCGATTGCAGTGGCTTAGTGTACTACGCCTATCGGCAGGCGGGCATCCGGACGCCGCGCACCACTGCGCAGCAGTTCCAGGCAGGTCGTCCACAACGCCAGGTGTTGCCGGGCGATTTGCTGTTTTTTCGCACCGATCGCAGCGGCGCCGTTTCCCATGTCGGCATCTATGCAGGTGGCGGACGGATGATTCATGCTTCCTCAGGCAGTGGGCAGGTACTCAAGGTCAAGCTGAATCAGCGCTATTGGCAACAGCGCATGGTGGGCGGAGTCACTTTCCTCGGCGCAAGCGGCACTTCAACGCTATTAACAGGGGAGCACTGGGAGCGTCCGAACAGCTAATCGCTGCCGTCCAGAAGTCACCCCCAGCGCTGACTCGACCAGAAAAAACTGCCCGAAACATCTTCAGCCACACCTCGCTTTCGACGCACCCCGCCGAGATAAGGATTGGTCTTCAACTCCTGTTCCAAGGTAGTCGCTGGACCATGACCACTGCAAACCAGCAGATGACCGGGCAACTCCAGTAAACGATGCAGGCTCTGCTCCATCAAGATCGGGTCGCTCATCGGAAAATCAGTGCGGCCAATGCTGCCCGCAAACAGGGTATCACCGACGAAAATGTAGGTGTCGTCATAATAGCAACCCTGGCCGGGCGTGTGGCCGGGCGTGGACAGGAACTGCAAACGCCAGTTATCGCCGAGGTCAACGGTTTCGCTATCCCGAATTTCCCGGTCAATGCGCCCGAGTGGCCGGTCAAAATCGGCCATGCCAAACAGCAGGGAACCCTGTTGCGGCAATAGATCAAACATGGGCCGCTCCAGTGCGGGCAGCCAGGTGATGGCTTCAGGAAATTCCTGTTGCAAATCCGCCAGACCACCCGCATGGTCGAAATGAGCGTGGGTGAGCAAAATGGCGCGCAAGTCCGGGCGCGGCTGCATCTCCGCCAGCACTTGGGTCAGTTGCGGCCCCTCGCCGGTGTCGACCACCGCGCAATGACCGGTGGCGGGGTCTTCCAGCAGATAGGCGTTGACCTGGAATGCGCCCAAGGTAATGCAGCGAACTTTCATAGCGGTCTCTCGATGAGGTGATCTTCCAGCCGGCGGGCGCGGCTCTCGGGGATGGCCCAGCCACAGACGCTCATGCCCGCTCTCTCGGTGGAGCGCGGATTACCGGTGCGCAGCGGATGCCAGTCCGGCAAAGGCTGACCTTCGGCGCGCAGTCGATAGGCGCAGGTCGCCGGCAGCCAGTTGACGCGCCGCACTTCAGCGGGCGTCAGCGCTACGCAATCAGGGACCCAGCGAAATCGTTCGGCGTAGCGAGCGCACCGTCCGGTCTGCAAGTCCAGTAACCGGCAGGCAACATTGGTGTGAAACAACTCGCCGGTATCCTCGTCTTCCAGCTTGTGCAGACAGCACTTGCCGCAGCCGTCGCACAGCGCCTCCCATTCGTCCGTGGTCAGGTCAGAGAGGGCGGTGGTTTCCCAGAAACACTCACCTCCTCTCCCGGTAGGTGAGGGAGGTGAATTTCCAGTCGACATCCCGAAAGGGCTTCAGGTGGTGATGTATTCGCGCAGAGCCTGGGCTTCCTGGGCGGTTTCTTCGAGTTTGGCCTTGACCAGATCACCGATAGAGACCACGCCAATCATCTTGCCCTCGTCATTGACGACCGGCATGTGGCGGAAGCGCTTGGCGGTCATGACGATGAGAACTTCGCTCACGGTGTCGCCTGGCTTGCCGGTGGTCATCTCGCAGGTCATGCAAGGTCGAATCGACATTTTGGCAAAATCGGTCCGGCCTTCGGCGCACAGGCGCAGGACGTCGCGCTCGGTGAAGATGCCCGCTGGCGAACCGTCCGCATTCGGCACCATCACCGAACCGACCCTATGCTCGGTCATGGCCTGGATGGCGTCGGCAACGGTGGCGGTGGCTGACACGGTGACGGGCTGGCCGCCTTTCTTGTTCAGAATTTCTTTCAATTGCATCATGTTAGGGTATCTCCCCCGGTTAATTGGACCTGATGATGGGATCATCGTCGCCAATAATTTAGCAAATTTGTCGGGTTTAGGGTTAACCCATCGCCAGCAGCAGGCCGTTGAGCCGTTTGACGAAGCTGGCGGGGTCTTCCAGTTGCCCGCCCTCGGCCAGCACCGCCTGTTCGAACAGCAGATTCGTCCAGTCGCTGAAGCGCGTCGCATCGGCTTCATCCTTCAACCGGGCGATCAGCGAGTGGGTGGGATTCAGTTCCAGATAGGGCTTGCTCATCGGCACGCTCTGGCCGGCGTCGCGCAGCAGTCGTTCCAGGTGAGCGCTGAGCGCGTATTCGTCCACCACCAGACAGGCTGGCGAATCGGTCAGCCGCGAGGAAATCCGCACTTCCTTGACCTTGTCGCCCAAAACGTCTTTGACCCGGGTCAGCAAATTCTTGTATTGATCCTCGGCCTGTTTCTGCTCCTGTTTTTCCTCTTCCGAAGCGATCTTGTCCAGGTCCAGCGCGCCCTTGGCCACCGATTGGAAGTGCTTGCCGTCAAATTCGGTCAGGTGCGACATTAGCCACTCGTCCACCCGGTCGGTCAGCAGCAGGACTTCCAGACCTTTCTTGCGGAAAATTTCCAGATGCGGGCTGTTTTTGGCGGCAGCGAAACTGTCAGCGCTGATGTAGTAAATCTTGTCCTGCCCGTCCTTCATCCGTCCAAGGTAATCGGCCAGCGAAATGGTCTGCTCGGCAGCATCATTGTGCGTCGAGGCGAAGCGCAACAATTTGGCGATTTGCTCGCGGTTGCCGTAATCCTCCGCCGGCCCTTCCTTCAGCACTCGGCCAAATTCTTTCCAGAACTTGCTGTACTTCTCGGCGTCGTTCACGGCCAGGTCTTCCAGCAGGCCCAGCACTTTTTTCACCGAGCCGGCGCGGATGCCGTCCACCACCTTGCTGCTTTGCAGGATTTCGCGGGAGATGTTCAGCGGCAAATCGTTGGAGTCGATCACCCCGCGCACGAAGCGCAGATAGCGCGGCATCAGATGTTCCGCGTCGTCCATGATGAACACCCGCTGCACGTACAGCTTGACGCCGTGACGCTGTTCGCGGTCCCACAGGTCGAAGGGCGCGCGGGCTGGGATAAACAGCAGCGAGGTGTATTCCAGCTTGCCCTCGACCCGGTTATGGGTCCAGGCCAGCGGGTCTTCAAAATCATGGCCGACGTGTTTGTAAAATTCCTTGTATTCCTCTTCCTTGATCTCGCTCTTGGGCCGCGCCCACAGCGCCGCCGCCTGATTGATCCGTTCATCCTCGATGGTCGGCGGCGCGTCCTTGTCCTCGCTGTATTTCTGCACCGGCATGATCACCGGCAGGGTGATGTGATCGGAATACTTGGTGATGATCGAGCGCAGTTGCCATTCGTTGAGCAGGTCGCTCTCGTCCTCGCGCAAATGGAGAACGACCTCGGTGCCACGATCCGCTTTCTCAATGGTTTCCAGAGTGTACTCGCCTTCGCCGGTGGACTCCCAGTACACGCCATGCTCCGGCCCCATGCCGGCGCGGCGGGTGCGCAGTGTTACCTTGTCGGCGACGATGAAACTGGAATAAAAGCCGACGCCAAACTGGCCGATCAAATTGGCGTCCTTGGCCTGATCGCCGGTCAATTTCTGCATGAACTGGCGGGTGCCGGAACGGGCGATGGTGCCGATATTGTCGATGACTTCCTGCCGGTCCATGCCGATGCCGTTGTCGGCTACGGTAATCGTGCGTGCGTCCTTGTCAAAGCTGACGCGGATTTTCAGTTCGGGATCATTCTCATACAGCGCGCCATCGGTCAGCGCCTCGAAACGCAGCTTGTCGCAGGCATCGGAGGCGTTGGAAATCAACTCGCGGAGGAAGACTTCCTTATGGGAATACAGGGAATGGGCGACCAAGCGCAGCAGTTGCTGCACCTCGGCCTGGAAACCAAGGGTTTCCTTATGGGCTTCGACGGTCATGGGGGACGGTCTCCTGGGTAATGTTCGTTGCCAGGAGCGGATATGTGGACAAACAGCGGGATTTCAAGGCGGCGCCGGGCCCGCCCTTCCTTTAACAGGCGAAGGGCAGGTCGGCGTTCTCGTGCTGCAACAGCCAGCACTTGACGCCCAACGGGTCGCCGGTCACGGCTCCCGCGTAACCTCCTAAACCCTGCTGACCGACTACGCGGTGACAGGGAATCAGGATCGGGATGGGATTGGCGCGGCAGGCACCGCCGATGGCGCGGGCGGCGGTTCCCAACTGCTTAGCCAGTTCACCATAGGTCAGCACGGTTCCTGGCGGAATGGCTTGCAATGCCTCCCAGACTCGCCGTTGAAAGGCGGTTCCTTCCAGCAGCAACGGAACGGTGAGCGGAGTATGAGCATCCTGGAAATAACCCTGCAATTGCGCGACAACCCGTACCGTCGCACCATCTGTTGGCGGCTGCTCAGGTGTATCGGCGGGCAGGTAGTCCAGCGCGCAGACCGTTTCGCCAGCCATGCGAAGGCCGATGCGGGCAAAGGGCGCAGCAATGACGGCTTGATAGACGCTCATGATGACCTCTCCCTTCAACTCTCGTGCGGGACATAACTGAGCCAGTCGCGGCCCGCGTCGCCGTAGACGATGAAATAAGGATTCAGCAACGAGTCACGGGTGTTATAGCGCAGGGGTTGGCCAGTTTCCGCAGACACCACACAGCCTCCAGCGACTTCAACGATGGCTTGCGCGGCGGCGGTGTCCCATTCCGAGGTCAATCCCATGCGCGGATAGACATCCGCTGCGCCTTCGGCGACTTGGCAAAATTTGAGCGAACTGCCAATCGTGACCAGGTGATGCGGCCCCAGAGCGGCGACAAATTTTTGCAGACCCGGCCCGCCGTGCGATTTGCTGCCGACGACTCGTGCCGGTTCGCCAGCCGGTAGCGGCTTTACTGCAATCGGCTGCGGCGGTTGCCCCGGTTCCTCACGGAATGCGCCATAACCACGTGCGGCGAAGTAGCACAGGCCCGTCACCGGAACGCGCACGACGCCCAGTACTGGTTCATGATTGTCGATTAAAGCGATATTAACGGTGAACTCGCCGTTGCGTTTGACAAATTCCTTGGTGCCGTCCAAGGGGTCCACCAGCCAGTAACGAAGCCAGAATTGCCGCTCGGCGAACGGGAGGGTGGCGGATTCTTCGGACAGCACCGGAATGTTCGGTGTCAGCTCGCGCAGACCAGCGACGATGGTTTGGTGCGACGCCAGGTCTGCGGCGGTCAACGGACTGTCATCTTCCTTGGCCGTCACGCTGAACGCTGTGGCGTAAATTTCCAGAATCCGCTCGCTGGCTTGCGCCGCCAGCGCCCGAACCGGATTGAGCCAGTCGGTCCACGGCTCGTACATGTGATTTTCTCTTGCCAGAGGGAGGAAGTGCCGGTTAGCGCAGTTTTTCCTTGATGCGCGCCGCCTTGCCTTCCAGACCGCGCAGGTAATACAGCTTGGCGCGGCGCACATCGCCCCGGCGCTTGACGCTGATGTCGGAAATGGCCGGGCTGTGAGTTTGGAATACCCGTTCCACGCCTTCGCCGTGGGAAATCTTGCGCACGGTAAACGCCGAGTTCAGACCCCGATTGCGCTTGGCGATCACGATGCCTTCGAAAGCCTGCAAGCGCTCGCGATTGCCTTCCTTGACCTTGACCCGCACCACCACGGTATCGCCGGGATTAAATTCGGGGACTTCACGGGTCATCTGTTCCCGTTCAAAGGCTTCAATCAATTTGCTCATCACACTCTACTCCACGTTGTTTCAGGAGATCACCAGCACCGCCGGGATTCCCCGCTCTTTCTGAGTATTCCTCAATAAATTCATTCAATAACGCCTGATCCTGTCCATCCAGCCCGCGTCGCGCCAGCCATTCGGGCCGCCGCCGCCAGGTTCGTCCCAGTGCTTCGCGCCGCCGCCAGCGGGCAATCGCCGCGTGATCACCGCTTAACAGCACTGCCGGAACCTGCTGACCGTCGATCTCTTCGGGCCGGGTGTAATGCGGGCAGTCCAGGAGACCGTCCATGAATGAATCCTGTTCCGCGGATTCATCATCGTTTAAAGCGCCCGGTTGCAAGCGGGCCACCGCGTCGATCACCACCAGCGCCGCCAGCTCGCCGCCGCTGAGAACATAGTCGCCAATGGACCACTCCTCGTCGACCTCGGCCTCGATTAAACGCTCATCGATGCCTTCATAGCGGCCGGCCAACAGGATTAAACGGGGTTCGTGGGCCAGTTCCCGCGCCCCGTCCTGGGTCAGTAGCCGACCCTGGGGACTGAGATACAGGGTTTTTCCCGACGGTTCCATCGCTGCCCGCGCCCGCCGCAGGGCGTCGCGCAATGGCTGGACTTTCATCACCATCCCCGGCCCGCCGCCATAAGGCCGATCGTCCACGGTGCGATGTCGGTTATGGGCGTCGTCGCGTGGATTCCAGGTTGCCACATCGAGCAGGTTACGCGCGACCGCCCGACCCGTCACCCCAAAGCGCAACAGGGTTTCGACCATTTCGGGGAACAGCGTGATGACATCGATGCGCACTAAAAATCCGGATCCCAATCGACCCGCAGCAGGCGCTGTTCGAGATGGATCTCGACTACTACCGAACCCTTGACGAAGGGCAACAACCGCTCGCGCTCGCCCTTGACTACCAGCACGTCGTTAGCGCCGGTCGCGAACACATGATCGACGGTTCCCAGGTCGACATCCTCCAGCGTCATCACTCGCAAGCCTTCCAGATCGGCCCAGTAATATTCGCCCGGTTTGGGAGGCGGCAGTTGCGCGCGGCGCACAGCGATGTCGCTCTGAATCAAGGTCGCCGCCTGGTCACGGTCATCATAATCGACGAACTTCAGCACCACCCCAGCGCCATGAACGCGGCCGGCTTCAATCGCGAAAGGCCGCCATTCGCCCTGCCGCCGCAGAAACACCGGATGGTAACGGGCAATGCCCTCACGCGGTTCGGTATGGGAAAACACCCGCACCCAGCCTTGCAGGCCAAATAAACCCGACACCCGGCCCAGTACAACCCAGTCTGACACGATAGCGGACGATCCGATGACGGGTTAAGCCGCAACTTGTTGCTTGCGGGCGTATTCCTTCGCCAGGCTGGCTACCCGTTCGGAAGGCTGTGCGCCGGTGTTCAGCCAATATTGCAACCGCTCCTGATTCAGATTTAGCCGCTCTTCCTTGCCGCTGGCGATGGGGTTGAAAAAGCCGAGCCGTTCGATATAACGACCGTCGCGCCGGTTGCGGCTGTCGGTCACAA
>CAZDVY010000018.1:0-21168 GCA_964508935.1 uncultured Candidatus Competibacteraceae bacterium
GGGTGAAGATGCGCTCCAGATCAGTGTCCAGCCGCGCCTTGTCGGCGAAGAACCCTCCCATTTGCAGATTCTCCTGCACGGTCAGGCCAGGGAAGATGCGCCGCCCTTCCGGCACCAGCGCTAATCCACACTGCATGATAACGTGGGTCGGCTTATGGGTGATGTCCTGTCCCTCGAACAGCACCTGACCCTGACTGGCCTGCGGCGAACCGCAGATAGTCAACAACAGGGTGCTTTTGCCGGCGCCGTTAGCCCCGATCAGGGTGACGATCTCGCCGGGATGCACCTCCAGCGACACACCCTTGAGCGCCTCGATCTGACCGTAAAAGGTGTGGACATTTTCCAGTTTCAGCATCATGAAGGGGTCTCTTTTAAAGCAATCGATCCTGCTTACCCGGAATTTCCGGTTTTACCTGCTTGAAGGTTTCGCCGCCCCGGCTGAGATCGGGATACAAAGCACGCTCAGTGTCATTCAGCAATCCTTCAACCGTCAGGATTTGCAGCCGGGGATAGGAACCCAGTAGCGGCGAGGCGTAATAACCGGCAGTGATGGCTTCCTTGATCATGGATTGGGTTGGCGGAGTCAGGGTTACAAACAGGCCGATTTGCGCTTTTTCCCGCTCCAGAACGCCCTTGAGATCGCGGATCATACTGACGCTGACGTTCTCTCCGCCCTTGACTGAGACAATGATCTTCTTGGCTAAACCATCGTCATCGCGGAAATACAGTAGCCCATCAATCCCGGAATCTGCGCCTTTCTTTTTACCTTGGTACGGTTGTGCGTTGACCAGTGAGCAGACCCACCATTGGAATTGATATTTATCGCGTCGCGCTAAATCCTGAGCACTGGCTAAATCCCTGGGAACACCTTGCACGTCAAAGATAATTCCGGGAAATGCGCTTTTAATCCGCTGCTCAATAATTGAAATTGCGAGATGCGTAATATCAATACCGATCCATTTCCGGCCCAGTTTTTGCGCCGCGTGAACTGCGGTGCCGCAACCACAAAATGGGTCTAGCACCATATCGCCTTCATGGCTGGAAGCTTGAATAATCCGTTCCAGTAGCGCTAAAGGTTTCTGCGTCGGGTAGCCGAGTCTTTCTGACGCTTGGGAATTGATCGGCGCCAAATCCGTCCAGACATCATCTAACGGTGTTCCAGGCATCTCGTCCAAATAGAGCTTTAAACGCGGCATACCCCGATTGGAGTAGATGATTCTTCCTTTCTGTTCAAATTTCTCCATATTTTCTTGTGAATAAGCCCAACATCTCGAACTGGGAGGGCGCATACCCTTCCACTCATAAAGCTGTCCCTGAGACGCTCTTTGCATCGGAGCAGTGAGGTCCCTTGTCGTAAAATAGCGTTCAGTATCTGGTTCTATTTGTCCATAGTGAGATTTTATGTAGCTATCAGAATAAGGTAGGTAAGGTTGTGTCCACTTCCATTGGTTAGATTTGGTGTAGAAAAATAACCGATCCTGAACTAAAGCATATTTTTTGCCGACATTAGCATGAGCGGAAGTGCGTTTCCAAGTAATTTCATTGCGATAATTAATCGATCCAAATATCGCATCTAAAACCAGTTTTAAATAGTGAGAGACTGTCAAATCGCAATGCAGATACAGGCTGCCAGTGCTTTTCAATACTCGATGCATCTCCAGTAGGCGGCTAGTCATCATCGTCAGATACGCCAGTAGATCGTTTTCCCGCAGAAAGCGACGCAATGCCAGCATCAACTCGGACACTTCGGTTCTGGGCTGATGCAGAATTAAATCAAATTCTTGTTCGGCCTGTTTGCCCCAATGCCAGGAATCTTCAAAGGCGGTAATTTGCGCATCGACCGCATGGCCTTTCGGGGTTTTGAACAGCAGATTGTAATCCCGATTAGAGTTAAAGGGTGGATCGAGATAAATCAAATCCACTGCTTCATCAGGAATCTGCTCCTGGATAATCTCCAGACAATCTCCAAAAAACAGCGTGTTCATTCCTCTCCCAGATACGCCTTGATCACTTTTGGATTGTTGCGAATCTCGGTGGGCGTCCCGGTCGCAATGGGCCGACCGTATTCCATGACCAGGATTTCATCAGAAATGCCCATCACCAGGCTCATGTCATGTTCAATCAACAGCACCGCCACGTCATGCTCGGCGCGCAATTCGTTGATGAGTCGATCCAGATCGCGGGTTTCCTGGGGATTCAGACCCGCCGCCGGTTCGTCGAGCATCAACAATTTCGGCTGGGTAATCATGCAGCGGGCGATTTCCAGCCGGCGCTGCTGACCATAGGCGAGATTGCCCGCTTCACGGTTGGCGACCGCCAGCAAACCGACCTTTTCCAGCCAGAACGCCGCCCGGTCCAGCGCCTCTGCTTCGGTGCGGCGATACCGGGGCGTTTTAAACAGCCCGGGAAACAGTCGGGTTTCCAGTTGTGTATGCTGCGACACCAGCAGGTTCTCGACCACGGTCAAGGTCTTGAACAGCCGCACATTCTGGAAAGTGCGTACCAATCCGCGCTGGGCGACATGATGGCTGGATAGCCCATGCAGCGCCTGACCGTCCAGCGTCACCGTGCCAGTGGTGGGCCGATAGAAACCGCCGATGCAGTTGAATACCGTCGTTTTGCCCGCACCGTTCGGGCCGATGATGGCGAAAATCTGCTCGCGGCGCACATCGAAATGCACTGTGTCCACCGCCAGCAGACCGCCGAAACGCATACTCAGATGGCGCACTTGCAGCAGCGGAGACGGTGCAAGGTCAACCGCCGACGCTGTTTTAGCCAGTTCCAGACTCATCGCGGCATCTCCCGATGTTCCGGCAATTCCAGGCGGGGCCGCACGGCGGGAATTAGGCCCTGCGGTCGCCAGATCATCATCAGCACCATCACCAGGCCGAAGGCCAGCATCCGGTATTCATCGAAGCCGCGCGCCAGCTCCGGCAGCACGGTAATGGCGATGGCCGCCAGCATCACGCCCAACTGGGAACCCATGCCGCCTAACACCACCATGGCCAGCACCATCGCCGATTCGATGAAGGTGAACGACTCCGGGTTGATATGACCCTGGCGGGCGGCGAAGAATGCGCCGGCCAGTCCTGCAAACGCCGCACTCAGGGTCAACGCTGACAGTTTGATAGTCGTCGGATTCAGACCCAGCGAGCGGCAGGCGATTTCATCTTCGCGCAGCGCCTCCCAGGCGCGACCCAGCGGCATCCGCAGCAGCCGATTAATAACGAACAAGGTCAGCAACACCAGCGCCAGACCGAGCAGGTACATGAAAATTACGCCGTAGTCACCGCTGTAATCCAGGCCAAAGAATTCGTGAAAGGTCGTTCCCCCTTCACTCGCCCGGCGGCTGAACTCCAGCCCGAACAAGGTCGGGCGCGGGATGTTGCCAATGCCGTCTGGGCCGCCGGTCAGAAAATTCAGATTATTCAGCAGCAACCGGGTGATTTCGCCAAATCCCAGAGTGACAATCGCCAGATAATCGCCGCGCAGGCGCAATACCGGCAGACCGAGCAGGAAGCCCACCAGAGCAGCCAAGGCTCCCGCTACCGGCAGACTGAGCCAGAACGACAGGTGGTAATGCGCAGCCAGCAGGGCGTAGGTATAAGCGCCGACCGCGTAAAAGGCCGCGTAACCCAGCACCAGCAGCCCGGCGAAACCGACCACGATATTCAGGCCCAGACCGAGCATGACGTAGATCAACGCCAGAGTCATCACGTCCACTGCGCCGCGTGAGGCGGTGAACGGCCAGATCAACGCAGCCAGGAATAACAAAATCCAGAATAACGCCTGATAGCGGGATTGTTGCCGCATCCGCCGCCACGTCGCCGTCACGGCATTCTCGCGCCAGGTCGCGGGAATCGACCACTGCGCCCAGAGCTGACGCAACGGTTCTTGCAGCAGTCGCCAGAGGAACACGATGACCACGGCGATGATCACCGGCGTGGGATTGCGATTCAGCGTGACGTTGACCCCATCGACATGGATACGCAGGCCGAAAATCGGAGTCAACAAAACGGCGGTCAACGCCGCCGCGATCAGGGCTTCCGGGAGGGCGCGGCGCATCGGTTACACCTTCTCCACATCGGGGCGGCCCAACAATCCGGTCGGACGCACCAGCAACACCAGAATCAGCAGGCCGAACGCTACCACGTCCTTGTATTCGGTTTGCAGATAGGCCGAGGCGAAACTTTCCGCCAGGCCCAGCACCACGCCGCCGAGCATCGCGCCGGGAATGCTGCCGATGCCACCCAAGACAGCGGCGGTGAAGGCTTTCAGTCCGGCGATAAAGCCGATGAACGGGTTGACCAGTCCGTAATACATCGACACCAGCACCCCGGCGACCGCCGCCAGCGCCGCGCCCAGCACGAAGGTCAGAGCAATCACCCGATCCGTGTCGATGCCGAGCAGATTGGCCATGGCTCGATCTTGAGAACAGGCCCGGCAGGCCCGGCCCATCCGCGAACGATTGATGAACAGGCTCAAGCCGGCCATGAACGCCACCGTGACTACCGCGATCAACACTTGCATGTAGGATAAGTAGACCTGGAAACCGTCTTCCGGGCCGAAACGCCAACCGCCGGTCAACACCGGCTGCATGGACACATCGCGGGCGCCCTGGCCGATTTGCACATAGTTTTGCAGGAAGATCGACACGCCGATGGCCGAGATCAGCGGCACCAATCGGGGACTGTTGCGCAGCGGTCGATAGGCCAGCCGCTCTACCGTCCAGCCATAGGAACCGGTGACCAAAATGCTGATCGCCAGTGTCGCCAGCAGAATCAGCGAGATGCTGTCCACACCGAATAATCCCAGTGCGGTGATGACCAGCAGACCGACATAAGCGCCGATCATATAAATTTCGCCGTGAGCGAAGTTGATCATGCCAATGATGCCGTACACCATGGTGTAGCCAATGGCGATCAGCGCGTAGATGCTGCCCAGGGTGAGACCGTTGATGATCTGCTGGATGAATTCAAGAAGCGAGAAACCGGACATGGGCGAGGCCTGGAGGGAGGAGAAAATAGGCAATAGAAAATGGATGATAGGAGATTGCGGAAATTCGCTATCTCCTATTCCCTGACCCGCTATTTTCTACTCACTGCTTGACCGGCGTCTTGGTCGCGTCGGCGTGCCATTCGAAAATGACGAACTGAAATTCCTTCAGGTCGCCATTGTCCTTGAAGGCCACTTTGCCAATCGGCGTGTCGAAGCTGTTCTTGCGGATGTAATCAGCCAGCTTGACGGCATCCTCAGTCTTGGCGCCCTTGATCGCGTCAGTGATGATTTGCACCGCCGCGTAGGATGGCATGACAAATGGGCCGGTAGGGTCCTGATTTTTGTCCTTGAAGGCCTTGACCAGGTTCGCATTTTCGGGATTGGTGCTGAAGTCGGCAGGCAGGGTGACCAGCAGTCCTTCTGATGCGGGGCCAGCGATGGCGCTGATATCCTTGTTGCCCACGCCTTCGGGACCCATGTAGGTCGCGTCAAAGCCCTGTTCCTTCGATTGCCGCAGCAGCAGGCCCAGCTCCGGGTGATAGCCGCCGTAGTAGACGAAATCAACCCCTTCCTTCTTCATCTTGGTGATCAGGGCGGAGAAGTCAGTCTGGCCTTTGTTGATGCCTTCAAACAGCACTGGCTTGATGCCAGCGGCTTTGACCGTCTTGTCCACTTCCTTGGCGATGCCTTCGCCGTACTGCTGTTTGTCATGAAGGATCGCCAGTTTCTTGGGCTTGATCGTTTGAGCGATGTATTTCCCGGCGGTCGGCCCCTGCTGGTCGTCAGTGCCGATGGTGCGGAACACTATCTTGTAGCCCTGTTGCGTGATCGCCGGATTGGTGGCGGCGGGGGTGATCATCAGGACGCCTTCCTCCTCGTAGAGCTTGGAGGCAGGTTGGGTGGAGCCGGAGCAGAGATGGCCGACCACATATTTGATTTTCTGGTTGACGATCTGGTTAGCGACGGCGACCGCCTGCTTCGGTTCGCAAACGTCGTCGATCAGCACCGCTTCCAGTTTTTTGCCGTTGACGCCGCCCTTGGCGTTGATCTGCGCGACGGCCATCTGCGCGCCGATCATCTGCATGTCGCCATATTGAGCGACGGGGCCGGTGATCGGGCCGGCGACAGCGATCTTGATCGTCTCCTCGGCGTGCGCCAGTCCGCCCAGGCTCAGGATGATCGCGCCAATGGCGGCGCTCAGGACATTGCGGTTGAAGGCATTCATGCGACGTTTTCTCCTCGTGACGATAGCGGTAAGGGTTGAGGTCGCCACAAACGGGCGCCGGGTTGCAAAGAATTAGCTGAAATTCCCGGATAGAACAAGCAGGACATGGAAAAATCCCGGCGGCGGGGGCGTCAGATGACCTTGGAAAACCGCTGTTGCTTTTGCGCTCGCAGGTAGCGGTCGAACGCCATGCAGATATTGCGAATCAATAATCGCCCCGGCGGCAGGACCTGAATCCCCGTATCGGACAACGCCAGCAAGCCATCGGCCTGCATGTCCGCCAGTTCCGCCAGTTCCGCCGCAAAATAGTCTTGAAACACCATATCGTACTGGCGTTCGATAGCAGCAAATTCCAAAGAAAAATGACAGATCAGCGCGGTAATCACTACCCGCCGCAACCGGTCATCCTCCTCCAGCCGCACACCCCGAAACACGGCCAGTCGGCCCTCGGCAATCCGGGCGTAATAGTCCTCCAGCCCCTTCAAATTCTGGCTGTAGCTGTCGCCGACCATGCCAATCGATGTCGCGCCCAGGCCGATCAAATCACAGTCAGCGTGGGTGCTGTAGCCCTGGAAATTGCGATACAGCGTTCCGGCTTGCTGCGCCCGCGCCAGTTCGTCATCCGGCTTGGCGAAGTGATCCATGCCGATGTAGATATAGCCTGCGCCGGTCAACCGTTCGATGACGGTTTTTAAAATCTCCAGTTTCACCGCCGGCGGAGGCAAAGCGTTGGCGTCGATCTGACGCTGGGTTTTGAATAAATCCGGCAGGTGGGCGTAGTTGAACACCGAAATCCGGTCGGGATTCTGGGCAATAATATCGTCAATGGTGTGGGTAAAACTGGCGACGGTTTGCAACGGCAGGCCATAGATCAAATCGACGCTGATGGAATGAAAACCCTCGGCGCGGGCGGCTTCAATCACCTTCAGGGTGATGTCGCGGGACTGAAGCCGATTCACCGCTTGCTGCACCTGCGGATCGAAGTCCTGTACGCCCAGACTGAGCCGGTTGAAACCGATCTCGCGCAGCAGGCCCATGGTGTGGTCATCGGTTTCCCGTGGATCGACTTCAATGGAATATTCGCCGCTGTCATCCGACAACAACTGAAAATGTTCGCCGGTGACGCGCATCAGTTCGCGCATCTGCCCGGCGCTGATGAAGGTTGGCGTCCCGCCACCCCAATGCAGTTGCGTCACCGGTCGGCTGCGGTCAAACAGCGCCCCCTGCAAGGCGATTTCCTGATGGAGATGTTCGAGATAGGGAATCGTGTGGCGGCGGTTTTTGGTGATGATCTTATTACAGGCGCAGTAGAAACAGACCGTATCGCAGAACGGGATATGCAGATACAGCGACAGGGGCCGATGGCTGGCGTTGCTCGCCTGCGCCTGTTCCCGGTAGTCCGCTTCGCCGAAACCATCGTGGAACTGAACGGCAGTCGGATAAGAGGTATAGCGGGGACCCGCCTTGTCGTATTTATCAATCAGCGCCGGGTCAAAAAGGATCGCGGTATCCATCAAACGCTCCATCAATCGGGTTCGGTAGAAGTTGGACAACACCAGCGGAATCCGATGAATTCTATCGTTTCAACCACCAGCGGGATATGCTTTCGCAGAGTCAGCCGGTGGAAAACTAGAGAAAGGGCGCAGGGTCAAGCCACCCCGACGCACCGCCTGAACCCCGGAGCGAAGGAGATCACCATGCGCTTTCCCTATAGGTATTGCCGATTTTGCCGCGCTCATCCACGAAGGTTATTTCTATGTGGATCGCACTGACCGGATTCCGTTGATTGAGAATGCCGGCAAACCAATATCCACATCAAGGATGCCGTCGCCCGCTATGGTGACTGACTGGCTGGACGGTCAGGTGGACATCGAACCCGACGATGGCATCGCCTCGTTTCAATCGTTGCTGAGCGCCGTGTCCCAAACCCCGCACCGGCTTTACCGGCTGGTGGACGAATACGACAACTTTGCCAATGAAATGATCAGTCCGTTGCGCGGCACGGATCGCTACCAGCGCCTGGTCGAAAATGAGGGCACGATCAAGACCTTCTTTAAGACCGTCAAGGCCGGTGCGGAAGGATAGGGGGATTGACCGGGTTTTTCTGGCCGGGGTGTCGCCGGTGGTGTTGAGCGACATCACCAGCGGTTACAACGTGGCGGAGAACATTTCACCGTTGCCGTGCTTTAACGATCTGTGCGGTTTTCGTGAGAGCGAACTGCGCGTTGCTTTGGAGGCAGTGGCAGTCGCGCACGGCTTGGAACGGCTGGTGTGGTGAAAGCGAACAGGCTTGCGGAAAGTCAGGAGAGTAAGCGATGCATGGAGCCGAATCCCCCTTCCGAAACCGGGAGAAGGGACTTTTTAGACAACCGCTTAAAGCCGCCGCACTTGCGCCGCATTTAACAAAAACACGCCTTGGCCGCCCCGCTCAAATTCCAGCCAGGTAAAGGGTACATCGGGCAGCGTTTCACAGAGCGCGTATTGAGCGTTGCCGACCTCGACCACTAACAGACCATCACGTTTCAGGAAATCCGTCGCCTGATGCAGAATCTCCATGACGACATCCAGTCCGGCTGCGCCCGCCGCCAGCCCCAGCCGGGGTTCATGGTGATACTCCGCCGGCAGACCGTCCAGTTCCTCCAGCGCCACATAGGGGGGATTGCTGATGATGAGGTCGTAGCGGCGGCCCTTCAGCGCTGAAAATAGATCGGATTGAATCACCTCGACCTGATCCTCCAGCCCATGCTCGGTCACATTGCGCCGCGCCACCTCCAGTGCATCGGCGGAAACGTCCACCAAATCCACCTGCGCATCGGGGAAGGTATAGGCGCAGGCGATGCCGATGCAGCCGCTGCCGGTTCCCAAATCCAGGATATGCTCAACCTTGCGGCTGTCGGTCAACCACGGCGCAAACTGCCGCTCAATCAATTCCGCCAGAGGCGAGCGCGGCACCAGCACCCGTTCGTCCACATAAAACGGCAAGCCCATGAACCAGGCGCGCTGAGTCAGATAAGCGGCTGGCCGACGTTCTGTAAGCCGCCGCTCCAGCAGATGCAACACCGCCTGTTTCTCGTCCGAAGTGAGAGCGGCCTGTAAATAGTCGGTGTGCAGATCAGGTGGTAGGTGCAGGGCGTGCAGGGTGAGCGCCGCCGCCTCATCGAGGGCGTTGTCGGTGCCATGGCCGAAATGCAGGCCGGCTTCATTCATGCGGCTGGCGCCCCAGCGGATGAAATCGCGAAGGGTGTGGAGGCAGGGTAGAACGTCGTCGTGGATGGTCATCAGCAATCGCATTTCAGTCAAAGAATGGATAAAACTGGTAAAGCGTGAGCAGATTCTATCGTTTCAACCGCCAGCGGGATATGCTTTTGACTTCAAACCGACTGAACCGATGCCCAATGTCCGATGCGAAAGCTGTTCCCATTCCTTTCAGCGACCGACTGCGTTACCTGGCGCAATCATTTCTGCCGCAGCGCGGGTTGACTCGCTTGACCCATGCAGTTACGCGGGTGCGAACGCCCTGGTTCAAGGATGCTTTGATTCGCCTGTTTATCCGCCATTTCCGGGTGAATCTGGCCGAAGCACTGGAACCAAACGCCCGCGCCTATCCCCATTTCAACGCTTTTTTCACCCGGGCGCTGAAACCCGGCGCACGACCTATCGCGCCCGGCGACCGGGTAATCTGCTGTCCGGTCGATGGCGCGGTCAGTCAAATCGGCGTCGCGGACGTAGATACGCTGGTACAGGCCAAGGGACGCACGTTCTCCCTGACCGCGCTGCTGGGCGATGCAGAGCGGGCCAAACCGTTTCAGGGCGGCGCGTTCGCCACGCTGTATCTCTCGCCGCGTGATTACCACCGGATTCATCTGCCGCTGACCGGCCAGTTGCGGGAGATGGTGCACATTCCCGGCAAGCTATTTAGCGTCTCGCCGCTGACCGCCCGGATGGTTGACGGACTGTTCGCCCGCAACGAGCGGGTAGTGACGCAGTTTGACACCTCGGCGGGACCGATGGCGCTGGTGCTGGTCGGGGCGATCAATGTGGCGTCGATTGAGACGGTGTGGGCCGGGGCGATCACCCCGCCGCTGGGGAAAACGATCCGGCGCTGGGACTATCCGCCCAGTGGCGATGGTACGGTGCGGCTGGAGAAGGGCGCGGAAATGGGCCGCTTCAATATGGGGTCTACGGTGATCGTGCTGTTCGGGCCGGGCCAGGTGCGCTGGGAGGCGCAGATCAAGCCGGGCGCGACGGTGCGGATGGGTCAGCGGCTGGGCAAGATGGCCAAATCAGCCTCGTAGCCCGTCAGGCCGGGCGGCGCGACTCCAGCGGCATGCGGCGCATCGCATCGACGATCCGCAGGGTCTCGACGCTGACCCGCGTCACCCGGCGCAGCAAATCAATGACCTGCTCTTTGTGATCGGCGAAGCAGCAGGCGTTGAACTGGGTGCGGAGGGTGGGATCGCGGGGCGTGGTTTCCTGGTATTCCTCCAGAATCCACTCCAGCGCCGAACGGTTGCCCAGGCGATAGTCCCACGCTTCCGGCGGCACACCTTCCAGCCGGGTGACGCCGTCAATTTCGATCATGCCCGCCGCTTTATCCGCCTTGAGCCGGGGCTTGGAAATGCTTGAGGCGGATCGCTCCTCCTTGCGCACCAACGGCCAAGATTCCGCGTTTTCAAATCGTGTGTGCAAATCAACAAGCGTATTGCCCCAGGCCGCCCATGGGCGAAAATCAGCATAAAATGGAATGCGGGGAAATTCCGCCTTGAAATTAAGCGCGTAGGTTTCCCGATAGGCGGGATCGTGCAGCACGGCGTAGACGTAATAGAAAATAGTCAGTTTTTCAATCGATGGGTCGTGGTAATGAGCGCGAAATTGGTTTAGTGCCCAGTCAGTGATGTTGTCCTGACGGGAATGGTCCGCCGCGTAGACCCAGAGCGGCAGTAACTGGTTTTTTTCAATGCATTCATAATCGGCCAGTCCGCTGAACGCCAGCGCCTGAAACGGTTTCATCGCCGAACCGCCGGAAATACCGATACAGCAATTACTCTGCTGTAAATCTGCGCCGTAAATCTGATAATGCAGCCTGGTCAGGCGGTCACTCATCGCCTTTTCTGCGTAGTAATACCTTTTCACGAACGGTCGCCAGAGCGATGACAAAACCCGTTTCGCTGAATAAGCTGGCAGTTTACTTCTGGTTTTAAGTGTGCTGCTCCACTTGATGGAATAATCCAGCGTTGCTGCGTCCAGAGAACCCCTGGCGGCTTGACGATTGAAGGCAGCGATAAAATACTGCACCTTGCGTCTCAACTGCTTTTTATCAAAATCGTAAACCCATTCATCCCGGTTGGTTTTAATACTGCTGGCGAATAGCCGAAAAATGGCTGCGTCGGACGACCCGGCTTTAACGGCCTTGTCCGCTACCGGCAGAAATGCGGACCAATCGGCAGTCGGTTGATCAATCCAACCTCCGCGCTCATTCGGGCGAAGGCGGGTTAATTCGCCATCCCGCGCCAGTTGCCGGAGCGAATTGCTCCCCAGCCAGCGGCGTTTTTCCATAGCGGTCATGAAGTCATCGAGCGCGATATGACGAATCTCGCAACCTTCCAGTTTTGGGTTGCGCACAAAAAAACCGATAGCGACGCCGACGCGGATTTTGTCGTCAAAGACATTCCCCGCTTCCTGCTGGCGTCGTTCGCCGCTCGTTCGGGCATTCCCCTTGAGATCGATGACCCAGATTTCCTGAAACTCCTTGCCGACGACCTTGCGAAAACCGTCAGCCTGCCGGGCGTCCAGATAGGAGCGATTGGTCACGAAGCCAATGATTCCTTCTTCGCCAATACGGTCGCTGGCCCAGCGGAAAAAGCGTAAATAGGGGTCATACAGCTTGGTTTTTTGCGCGGAGCTTTCCGCTAAATAGGTTTCCTTGATGCGGGCATCAGCAATCGGTGCGGGTTCATTTTTATTGTTATCATTTTCGCTTCTCTGATTCGCATTATAGGGTGGATTGCCGAAAATGACTGGAATCCGTCGGGTGTTCTGGTTTTGAATCCGCCGCCGATTTTCTTCCGTCAGCGCGCCGAATAAATCGGATTGCGCGCCCCGATGTTTCAACTCAAATCCCCAATTCGCCAGCGTGTCTACAAAACAAGCGCCGACAAATTCCCGCCAGGTTCCCATGATTTCCGCATAGGTCTGCTCAATGTTCAAACAGGCGATGTAATAGGGCAGAATGGAAATTTCATTGGCGTGGATTTCTCCGGCATATTTGCGCGTCAGCGCCGCCCGATCCCCGCGTAGCCAGTCCAGCAATTCCACAATAAACGTTCCCGTCCCGGTGCATGGGTCGAGAATGTCCAACTCCGGGTCAGCCAGGTGTTTGCCGAAATGCCGCTGCGCCAGCCAATCGCATCCGGCAATGATAAATCGCACCACTTCGCCCGGCGTGTAGACCACGCCCAGCTTGTCAGCGTCCCTGGGGTTATAAGCGGTGTAAAAATCCTCATAGATAGCCTTGAGGAATTCCTGTTTCTCCGGGGCAGAAATCGCCCCCGCTGCCGTTCGGCGAATCGCGGTGTAATAGGGTTCCAGGCGAATCAAGAGATTGCGCCGGGTTTCGCCGCGCAGAAAGGCGCTTTCCAGATCAGTCAGGGCGCAAGCCAGATGATTGGCCCGGTGAAATTCACTGACTGGAAAAATGTCACGGAAAATCTGCTCGGTCAGAATGTGCTGAATCAGCATTTCCCGCGCCTGATCCACGGTCACCCGCCCGCCAATCGTGTGCTGGCATTGATCGAGAAAGGCTGAGAATCGTTGTTGAAACGCCGGGTGATGCGAAAACGCCTCAGTCAACAGATCATTCAGCGCGGCAATGACAGTCGGCAGTTCACTGCGGAACCGGGCGGTCGCCGCCGCAAAGCGTTCCACTTCCGGCGGGCGAAAGGCAAAAAAGCACTCTAGCAACCGATGCAGGGCGTTTTCATCCGTCGTCGCCGCCCGCAGAACTTCCTGACCATTCTGGATCAAGACCGCCGTGCGGGTGTCCTCGAAAATGATGTTGTCGGTTGGATAGCCCTTGGCAAGCTTGGCCGCAATCTCCTGGTGCAGATCGTCGTGAGAATCCTTGGCCTCCCACCAGCCATGCGTCAGCCGCACCCGATCCAGCAACGCGCCATCGGGCCGCAGCGTTTTGCCCGACGGCGTCGTGAACGGATGTTGTTGCGACAGCACCAACTGATGTTCCGCCGCCCGGGCTTTCAGCAACCCGGCGAACGCCTGGGACACTGCGCCTTCGTGATCCGCACCAGCAATGCGTTGCAAAGCATCCAGTTCCCGCCAATACGCTTGAATGTCATGCATGACTTTATCGTTGAATAAAATGAAAAAAGACCAAACTGAACCGGTGTCCAGCGCAATCCCTAACGGTTCATGCAAGCGCGTTGTTTCTCCAGCCACTGCGCCTGCAACTGCGCTAATTCCTGGCGCAACTGATACTCGCGCTGACGGGTAGCGGCCAAGGGATCTATCGGTTCCCGCACGTTCGGGGGAACAGTAAATGGGAACTGGCCCCATTGCAGGGCGAATCCTTCACAACCGCGCAGGCCGATCAGCAGGACTGCGACCAGCGCGAGCAGCAGCCCGATTCCCAGAATTTTTCGTCCCAGGTCGCCCCAGGTCATGGCTGTTGCACGGGAAACTGGGACATCCATGACGTCAACCGTTGCGTCTCTCGCTGTGGGCGTTCCGGGGTGTCGCCGGGCGATGGGCGTCACCGGGGTGTTCACCGGTTGCCGAACTTTCCGTGCTCCCGATAACGGTTCAGAGGCGCTCGCGTCGAGACCCGCTGGTGCTTTGGACGGTATGAGCGACGTCGCTTGCCAAGTCAAATCAACGTTGTTGAACCGAAGGCCCCAACCCGCAACCACCGGTTGTTCGCCGACCCGAAACAGGTTCTGATCGGGAAACATCAACATGCTCTGGAGCATTTCGCCAATTAAGGATTGGTCGGACTGCGGGCTGGCGCTCAACGACTCGGCGAGTTGCTGAAGGTCGGCGATCCGTCGCCGGGTTTCCGCTAACAGCGCGATCTGTTCTTCTGCATTCAGTTGGGCAAAGGATTTAACCTCGCCATCGGCGGCGCTGAACCAGTCAATGGCGTTGGCGGCGATTACCGGCTCGGCGAACAAGCCAGCGTGTGCTGGCCCCAGCCGCAATTCAATAAACCGCGCCATTTGTTGATAGGCGCTGATGACCCATTGGCCGCGAACGCCGATCAATTGCGCCCGCGAGCGCTCGGTGGTGAGCAGATGGGTAGTCGCAATCATGGTCGAGGTCGATTGATCTCAAGGTTCAGGGAGTGATTTTCGCCGTACAGGGATTGTCGGCCACGGTGACCGGAATCTGCTGCTGGCGCAAATAGGCCAGCAGGGCGTCGCCGCCGAGCGCGTAATTGCCCTGCCGCCGCGATTCGTCATCCAGACGAATGAGCGTGTTGATGCCGACCACGCGGCCGCACCGATCCACCAGCGGCCCGCCACTGTTACCCTGGGAGACAATCGCGGTATGGGCGATGATTATTGGCGCCGCGCCTTCGCCGCGCACGACACTGATTTCGCCGCTGGACATCACCAGTTCGGGAATCGCGGACATTTCATTCTTGTCCAGTAGCGCAGCGAATTGGGGATCGATCTGCAACTCGAAACCGGGAAAGCCGGCGGCGACTACCGGCTCCAGTTTTTCAACCAGAGCCGTCAAGGGCAGCGCGGAACCTGCGGCTCCGGTCGTGATCTTGAGCAAGGCGAAATCCGGAGTATTTAACCGTTCCCGCGTTTCCGACAAGGGAGTGGCGTTTAATAACTGCGCTTTTTGCAGGCCGCCCAGCGCCTTGCCGGTCACAAAAATCGAACTGTTGGGAGCCGGCGTCCCGACCACATGGCTGTTGCTGAGAATGACGCCGGGCGCGACCAGAAACCCAGTGCCCATGCTCAAACCGTCGACCTGGGGCGATAACACTAAAACCGTCGTTTCTTCCAGACGCTGCGCCAAGGTGGGCGCTGGCGCAGCTCCCGGAGCCGGGTCACCTTGCGCAGGCTGCACGGGACTTTGCGCCGGGAAGGGCAGCAGCGGGCGCGGTGCTTCAACAGCGCAGACATCGCCTGCCAGCGCTTTGCGGAGGCGGTCTACCTGCTCTTCCAGGGAACGGTTGACTTCGTTTTGCAGATGCAATAAGTCGTTGGCGACCGGCGAGTCCGGCGGGCGGGCCTCCATGAAGCGGATCAACAGGCCCAGCAGCAAGCCACAGAGTAATAACGCGCCACCGGTTACAGTGTAGGCCCAGGCGTTTTCGCGCCGGGACGCCGCCGGTGCTGGGGCGACTGGCGCGACTTCGGCTGTCACTGCGGGCGGGGCTGGTTCCTGGCCGGACCGTTCCGGGACGGGGGGAGGGAGCGGGTCGTTGCGCAGGGAAGCCTGAGGAAGCGGATGAACCGGCGCGCTGGGCCAGGGCAGCGTCACATAACGGCCCAGCGTGGCCTCGAAGTGCTGGCGCAGTCCGACCTCGCTGTCCGCCGCAGACGGCGGGGCCAGCCCCCAGTTGATGAGGATGACCTGATCGCCAACCAGCAGAATATCCTCGACAGTGGCGACGATCAGCGCCCGTTGCAACAACAGCCCCATATGGGGATCGGTCAGCCATTCGGCGGCAGGGTGCAATGCCTCCCTCAATCCGCGCAACGCTTCTTGCTGGTGATCGGGATGCGCCCGAACCAGGGGAACGATCTCGCCTTCCACGGTGGTATACCAGGCAATCGAGCGAGCGGCAGCGCTACTCTCACTTGCCAGCGCCGGCTCCGCCAGTAATCCACCCAGTCGACCATTGCTCTTCGCATCCAAAAAGGCGCGCAAGGATTCGAAAGCCTCCAGCACCCGTCGTCCGCGCCATTGAATCGGCGTAAAAGCGTGGATCTCGGACGTGCGAATAAAGCGTAACGGACTCATGGCGCGCTCACCCTGGCGATGAAATCAAACTTGATCAAGCTGTGCATTTACCTGCTGGCACCCAATCGCTGGCGTCGGGATTTTTGCAAATATCCCGCACCATATTAGCGCCGTTCTGCGCAACCTTTTTACTTTCAGCCTGTTTGGTTTCCGCCTTTTGCAATTTCTTTTCCGTGTCCTTGACATTCTTTGAGACCGTCGCCGTGCTCTTGGCGCTCTTAGATTGTGCGGTTTTCTTCGACGACGTGGACGCCCGCGCAACTTGGGTGCGATTCAGGCCGGACTGTTGCAATGTTTCTTCATAGGAACGGGTGTAGGCCGTGACATTTTCTGTAAAGCGGCTATCGACGGTTGCAATCAACTCATTGGTCTCCTGCAAGCCATCGACGATTTCCGTCAGGCGTTTCCGCCCCTCATCGGCGCTGACGCGGCCACGTTTTTTATCGCGAAGCAATTTGGAATAGGCTTTTTGATAACAGCTTTGTGCTTTTTGCGCCGAGGCCAGGGTTAAATCCATGTCGCTGACATCACCGTCGATGTAATAGGCGTATTTGTCCGTGAGATCAGCTCGATCCTGCTCGGCCTGCTCGGTCGCGCCCTGATCCTGTTGTGCAGTCGCCATAGCGCCGATCAAGCTGCCGGCTAGCCCGCCTAACAATGCGCCGCGTCCCCGGTTATTGCGGTCCAGCGCCGCCCCGGCGATCGCGCCAAGCGCTGCGCCGGCCAGGATGCCGGCGGTGCGCGCTTCTTCCTGACGCTTGGCCATGCGGGCGCTGACATCGTAGCGGCGCAAGTCTTCAATCGGTTCATAGCAGTTCGGGTAATAGTCCGTAGTGACTAAACGCGGCACGCTGGACACTTGCGATTCCTGACCAGGCAGCGTCGCGCAGCCATGCAGACCAAGACTGCCAGCGACGGCCAGAACCAGGGCGGATTGTTTCAAAGCAGAGCGAGTGAACATGGGGCGTCTCCTGCGGATGCGCATGGTGCGCAAACCGGTCATGAACGAGTCGGATTAACAATGTCCTTAAGCACTTTATCGGAATCTGCTTTTCGTTGCTGACGATAGTTTTTCACATGGTTGATAAACACATCGGTGCGCCGTACCAAGACAGGCCCCAACACTTCCTTGCGTCCCAAGGTTTCCCGCACCCGGCTGGCCTGTTCTTGCACGACCATATCGGGATAGTCAACGCAAGACGCGATGTTATCGATATAAATCGCTAAAGCGCCGCGCAGGGCCTGATTGCCATTAGCAATGGTGGCGGTATAAAGCTCCATGTCTTGTTGTTGGCGGTTGCTCCGGGCCAATTGCAGTTGCTCCTGCAAATCGCCCAACCGCCCGTGATAGTTTTTAATGGTTTCGGCAATGAGCGCCGCCGACTGAATGAGGTTGGCAACGGTGTTTTTTTGCTGTTCCGCCAATTGGCTGACGGCGCGTTTCAGTTCAGCGTTGACAGCGATCAGCGCCTTTTTCTGCTGGTCGTCCATGGTCGCCTTGATGATGACCTCCAGGCGCTGGGTGGGATTTTCTATGGTGTCGAGATTGAGCAGTGCGGCGAAATTACCGTCTTCCTGTTTCCACTCGTCCAGCAGCATTTGCGAGCGGGCGTTCGGCGCGGACAGGGTGGCGATCACGATCCGAAATCCGGTCGTTTCATTGCGGCGCGGCGCGCCATTAGGATCAAAAAACGGATATTCCCGGCGCATCCCGGTCAACAGGGCGTCTTCACCTTCGACGTAATTGCCGCCTTTCACGACGAAGCCGCCGGTGGCGCCGTGCGCTCTGCCGCTGCCGCGCACCAGGTGAAACGGCTCCAGAATCATCTCGGCGGCGTTGCCAATGACATCGTGCAAGCCGACCGGATTGGGGCGCTTGCTGCCAATCGGCATCAGCCGCGCCGTGAAGCCGCTGCCGCCGGTTTTGGGTTGGTAAACTGCCCAGTCGCTCAACGGTCCTTCGCCGCCGTTGTCAAGCTTTCGGGGGAACAGGCGATCTTCCAGCTCCTGATGACTGACCTGTTGGCCGCCGCGTGCGGCGAATTCCCATTCCGCCTCGCTGGGCAGGCGAATAAAGGCCAGCGAGCCGCCTTTTTCCAGGCCGCCCGCCACCGCCGGCAGACGGTCCCGGGCATGGCGCGCCAGCCATTGACTGTAAATTTCGGTGAAGCGCAAGGCGTCGAACCAGGAGAGATTGACCTTGGGCAGGCGCTGTTGGGCCAGCGCTCCCGATTCTGGGGCGGGACAAGCGCCGGCAGCGTTGGGACTGGACGCAGTGGACAGCGCCTCAGCCTGGGACAGCACCAGCCGGTATTGCCAATCAGTCACTTCATACTTGGCGATGAAGTAGAACATCGGTTGTAACGGTCCTTGAGCTGAAGCATTGGGACGTTTTAACCCCGGAGCGAGGGTGCTGCGCCAAGCGGGCGGCAAATCTTCGAGGAGGAACTGGCCGGCGACTGCGCCGCTGCGATGACCGGCCAAAAACGCCTGACGATAACCCGGCTCACCTTCGCTGAAAGGGTAGCCAAGATTGAAGCTTTGATCGTCGAGCAGGCCCTTGCCGAGAATGTAGATATAGCGGAACACCATCTTGCCGCCGCAGGGCAGGGGCAGTTCCAGGTCATCGGCCAGCGGTTTGGGATTGAATAGTGGGTCTGGCGCAGGTTGCGCCCCGGCCGTCGCAGCGATCAGTCCTGCCGTCAGACTGATGAATGGCCAAAACCGTCTGTCAAACATCACGAAGACCCTCCGCGGGTTCGATGCGCGCCGCCCGCCAACCGCCAGCGCTGGCGGCGAGCAGCATGGTGAGTACGGTCGCCACTGCAGCAGCTCCGCCCTGCCCGACCGTTAATCGGCACACGGTTTCGCCGGCTTGCACCTGGTCAGCAAACCGCTGGTTGATAACTGCATGGGCTAAAAGATAGGCGATGCCCGCGATGATCACCCCGAAACTGGCGGTGAACAACGCCTGCATCAACGGAAAACCCACCAGTCCGCGCCCCGGCAAGCCCAGCAGGCGCAAAATGCTCAATTCCCGACGCTTGCGCTCCACTGCCGCCAGCACATTCACGCCTAGAGAACAAGCGTAACCGATAGCGCTCAAGACGGCGATGATCACGAAAACGACGGTCAGGTTACGATTGAGCGCCTGAATTTGCGCAATCGCCACCGCCTGGGTTTCCACCTCCACGCCCTGATTCAGCAAAACATCCCGCAGCGGCGCAACCTGATCGAGCGTTTTTGCATACAGGCGAAAAGCCGGATAACGCCGTTCCGGCAGGTCGGCGGGAACGGGTCGCCCCGGCCAGCCGAAGCGTTCTACCGCGAAGCCATCCCGATAGTCTTCCACCGCTTCCAGCAGATCAAGGCGGGCGAACGCGGCGTCCCGACCAAAAGCGGCTAGTGGCAATACGGTATTGATGGTGGCAGTGATCTGCACATATTCCACGCGACCGTGATCACTCCGGCTGATTGCGGCGGGCAAGGATTCGCCACCGCGCAATTGCAATTTTTCTGCGACCGACTGCGTGACCAGCAGTTGCCCGGCTGTAGCGGGTGTTGAAAGTTCTTTAGGCAGCAACGGATCGCCGGAGGCCGTGGGCAGCAGCTCCACTGTCACTGAGCGGCCTAAATCCGGGCGGCGCAATTCCAGGGTTCCGGCAATCTGGCGTGTGCGGGGAATGACGAACGCTACTTCGGGGCGTCCCCGCAGCGTGTCAAACCAGTTCAGAGTAAAGCGCTGACTGCCAACCGGCAGCAGTTCCCGGTTGCGCGGTTCTTTCGCCAGCCGTTCAATCAGGGTAGACACGACGCCGTGCTTGAGTCCCAACAGCACCAGCAACGGGGCTAATACCGCCGCCAGCGCCAATACAGCGCATAATGACAACCGCCATTCATGGATATAATCCCGCCAGGCGAGCCAGGCGACGTTGTCGAACCATTTCATGAATCGATGCGGGCGAAGCGGGCTGTCACCTGATCGCCATCCGCTGAAGAGTGCCGCGCCAGTTTCGGGGCAATGGGTCGCAGACCGTAGCGCGCCATGCGCGGCCAGTCGTGGCTGGCGACAATCAGGGTGACGCCTTGTTCAGCAGCCAGCCCCAAAAACAGCTCCATTACACCATCAGCGTTCAGCGGGTCGAGGGAGGCGGTCGGCTCGTCAGCCAGCACGATGGGAGGGCTATGCACCAAGGCGCGGGCAATCGCTGCCCGTTGTCGTTCCCCGACCGACAGGGTGGCCGGGTAAACATCGAGCAGGCGCGTTAATCCCAGCCGTTCCGCCAGCCGTGCTACGGCGTCGTCTTCCGGCAAGGCGCACCAGCGTCGCGGCAAGGCGATGTTGTCGCGGACGGTCAGGAATCCCAGCAAACCGCCGCTTTGCAGCACATAGCCGAAATAATATCGTCGCAGGCGAGTGAACGCATCCAGGTCACTGCGTCGCCATAACAGCGCTAGATCGTGGGTCGGCTGGTCGGGCGGCGTGAAGGTGAAATGCTCAGCGCAATCCACGCGCAAAACCATCGCCAGAATGTCCAGCAGGGTGCTTTTGCCGGAACCGCTCGCCCCGACCAGCGCCAACCGTTCACCGGCTTCAATGATCAATTCCGGGACTTCCAGGCAAAATGCCGCACCGCTGCTGATGCGCTGTTTGCGTAACTGGCGGATGTGGAACACAGCGTCAGGCATAGCGGCGCTAAATTTCCCTGAGGCTCCTTGATTGAGCAGGGGGTTCGCCAAAGATCTCCGCCAGGCTGGTCGCCGTCAGCACGCGATCCCCCCAGATCAGCAGTGTCTCACTGTCCGCCGCCGCCAGCCGCGCCCGTGCGGTTTCATCCAGCGCCCCGAATTTCAAAGTCAGCAACCGCTGGAGCAGCAAGGACTCGCCTTCCTGGCGGCCTTCCTGGCGGCCTTCCTGGCGGCCTTCCTGGCGGCCTTCCTGGCGGCCTTCC
>CAZDVY010000018.1:21268-29137 GCA_964508935.1 uncultured Candidatus Competibacteraceae bacterium
TCTAAACCTTGTCGTTTCCATTCCTCGGTCCATTCCATCACGCGCTCGGCTAACATATTTCGTACCTCGTTCAGTTCTAATACCGCTTCAATCCGCACTCCGGGCAACCGTGCGGGCAGCAATACGTCCCGCAGCCACACAGCGAACGCCCGACGCAAGCTTGCTTGTTCCGGAGCCTGCAACCAATCGATCAGGCGTTCCACGACCGGTTGCAACTCTTCCGGCCCTCGACTGTTCTCCAGCCGGAACAGCGCCGCTGCCAGATTTTGCAATGGGGCCAAATCCGCTTCACCGAAGCGGCTTTCTTCCAGCAACAGATAGTGTAAACGCGGCTGATACCGTTCCAGACCGGTCGGCGGGGGGACAATTAAATGGGACAGATCCGTCGACGCAGTCCAGCGGGGCCGTCCGTTATACAGCACTAAGGGCAACACCGGCGGCAGGCGTCCGTCCTGAGTGAGCTGTTTGGCCCGAATCAAGTCTTGGTAAAGCAGTCCAACGTAAACCAGCAAACGCACCGCCATGAACAGATCGACATCCGACTGGAATTCCAGCAAGAGGTAGACATACAGCCAGCGGTCGCGCCAGCGCACTCGCCAGACCACATCATCGGCGCGGGGCCGCAGATCGTCGCTGACATAGCTGCCCGACTGCTTTTCCAGCGTGGCGAAATCCAGCTCCATAACCCAGTCTTCTTTGACGAAGCCGTTGAGCAGATCCGCAACCATCGCCGGATGGGAAAACAGCAGCTTGTAGCCGGAATCATGAGGTTGCGCGAGCTTCTGACGTGCTTTGACCGGGTTGCGGCGGGCACGATCCGCTGTACCGGATCCGGATGGTTTCGCCATAGCTCCTCCGCGAAAAAGGGTAATTTCTCAAGGCAGTTCGCTGAGCGGCACGCGATACATGGCGTCGCCGGGCGCAGCGTTGCCGAAGCGGATCCAGTGGGCAACGTCATTGTGCATCTTCTCATAGCCCTTGATTTTGGATTCCAGCTCGTCGATGAAATCCTGCTGTTCGCCCACGCTCCAGCTCAGCCATAAGTCCTGAGTGATGCCTAATATCTTGCTTTTATAGGGCAGTCCGTCGAGAAACTCACTGAGCAGGCCGCTTTCATACAGATTGCCCGAGGCTTTCTGGCCCATGCGACTCGGATCACGGCTGAGGTGGGCCGCCGCCGTCGCCACTTCCTGAAAAAAGTTTTGTGGGCTGATCCGGGTCTTGATGGCGGCATCGACGATGGTTTTGAGTCCCCGTTGCAGTTCATTCAACTGGTGCTTGCTCAACAAAATACACACCTGAAAGGCCGGTTGCGCGGGATCTGCCAAGTCATGGTCCGCCACCCAGGCCGAAACGACCTTGGGGGCCTGGCTGTTTCGGGTTCGCCCCAGAAAATCCATCTGGATCGCGTAACCGAGTGCTTCCGCCTTGGCCTGGGGATCAGTGATCGGCTGGGCCGGTGGTGGGGGATTCAACGGCTTGCCAGCGGCGACATCCCGCACCAGCCGGGTGTACACCGATGCCAGGCGCTCCATCTCTTTCCCGAAGCGGTTCACGTCGCCGGTGGGAATAGGGACGTACAGATCGCCAATCCGGGGATTGGCCTCCGCCGATAGTTGGCGATACTGGTTTTCCGCCAGCGCATGGTTTTTCACCCCCTGCGGCGTGAGCAGATGCAGGATAAAAATCTTCACCTGCTGCCGTTGAGCGGCGGCCAGAATCTGTGCTTCATTCATACCGGTCGCGGAAAAAGGATCGTCGCCGCGCAAGGACCCGGCGTCGGTGATCAGGAACAGGATGCGCGCTCCGTAGTCGCTCCAGTCCATCTTTTCCAGTCCGTCCATGATCCCGGCAAAGGCGTCTTCGTTGAAGGAATGGCTGGAAATTTTCGTATCCTGGACGCTCTGGATCAGAGCGAGGAACTGTTCGCGGTCCTGGCCTTCGTCCAGATTGGCGTAAATGCGACTGACATATTCCAGGCTGGGTGTTTTGGCGATGCTGCTGCGATAGGCGACCAGGCCGAAGCTGACCTTATCGCTCAGGCCGGCGGCGGCAATGGCGTCGTAGAGTTGGGCGATGATTTGACGGGTGCGGTCAATGTACGGCCCCATGGACAACGTGGTGTCGATCACAAACACCATCGCGGTTTTCAAGGCGCGCGGCGGCGGTGCAGTCATGGTTTGCAAACCGCCGCCGGGATCGATGGATGCGACTTGCAACAGTTGCATCGGTTGACCGCCAGGCGTGTAGGCTTCGGTGAAGTTGAAAATCGGCAACAGATAGAACCGGTTTTGCGAGACCGCTTCCTCCATCGGCTCCAGCGCGACCAGTTCCCCGGCGCTGCCCTGACCAGCCTTAGCCGCCTGCGCCTGATTGAGCAGGGCTTGCACGCGCGGTGCCGGCGCCGGATCGTTGAGGACCGTCGTCAGGGGATTTTGCGTGCGGAAGAACAGCACCGGTTGGCGTCCGGAGCGTTCGGCGAACTTGAGCACCAGGGTTTGTTTCCAGTCGCTCAGTTGGCTGGCCGCCATCCAGCCGTCCGGTGCGCTGCTGGAGGCGCCGACCTGTACCCACGGTTCGCCATTCACCGTCTGGCGTTCGTAGACATACAGCACCGAGAACGCGGGCGGTGATTTCGCCAGTGGCGGACCGCCTGGCGCAGAATGCAGTAGTGCGCCGGGATGGGTCAGGACCCGCTGATACAGGGTTTTCTTGCCCTCCATGAGCACCGGTGTCGCAGCCAGCGCCGTCGATGCAAAGCAACCCGTGAAAATGGCCGCAACCAGCCAGGGGATAAAACGCATTTGCCACATCGCGGCGATCCTCCTAAACCAACCAGGGGATAAAACGCATTTGCCACATCGCGGCGATCCTCCTAATTTTGCCAATCCTGCAACAAGGTTTGCGCGTCCACGTCGCCGCGCACGGCGGCTTGTTCCGCCCAGACGCGCAATGCGTCCAGATGCTGACCAGCAGCGGCGACACCGCCTGCTGCCGCCTGACGATACCAGCCATAGGCTTTGGTGGCGCGGCGGCGCGGCAGCGGCGTCGGTTGACTGGAGGCCGGGTCATACATTTCGCCCAGTTTCAACGCGGCAGCGGCATGGCCCTGTTCCGCCGCCTGGCTGTAAAGCAGAAAGGCGCCTTGCAAGCCATCCGGTTGCGTCTGGAACTGTTGTGCCAGCGCGTACATCTGGTCGAGCGTCAAACCGGCCTGCAATTTCTGGCGAGCGTCCTGAACCGAGAAAGCCGGTGGGGCATTGGCAGGGGGCGCAACGGCAGGAGGAAGCGGCAGCGGTTCTCTTGGTTGATCTGCGCCGGTTGGCGCGGGTAACGACCACCAATAGCCTCCGACACCCAGCATGGCCAGAAGGCCGACAGCCGTCAGAACCAGCCACAGTCTAGAGGAGGGCGGGCGGCGCTTGTGATCATCGGTTTGGGTCCGAGGCGGCTTCGGTTCAATCACAACCGGCGGCGTGGTTAATGAGGAAGTTGGTTCCGCACCGATCAGGGTCGGATTTTCAGCGGGTTCAGCGGGCGGCGATGCTGCCGGAACCGTTCCCGCCATGCCGCCCCTTCGACGTTTGACGGCGACTGGCTGGGGAATGTCGCGCCATTGCATGACCCGCTGTTGCGGTTTGCTAAAGCCAGGCGCTTGCAGGCCGAGTTGGTAATTGCCATTTTCCAGATACCGGACGATCTCCGGGCCAACGATCAATCGGCAGTCCAGAGACGACAGCGCGTCGATCCGCAGCGGTGCAAACCAGTGTTCACCGTTGCGCCAACCCTCTGGCCCCAGATCGTCATTGCCAAAACCGGACCGGCGGATGGAGCATTGCACCTCATGCGGCGGCAGCACCAAACCCTCGATGACCAGCGCGGCGTAGCCGGGGCGTTGTTCAGGATCGGGTTCTACGCGTACCCGCCATTCACCCTCGTTCATCATGATCTCACCCCCGGTCTGCTCTGCCGGGACTTCCTGAATTTGTGATAACGCGGCTAGCAACTCTGCCGCGGTGGCGAACCGGGCTTCTGGTCGTTTCGCCATCAGACGATCCACCACATCCTGATAGCAGCCCAGCGCAGCAGGCAGACGCGGAATAGGTTGGTGGACATGCAAGGCCAGCAACGTTTGATTATCCCGCGCCTGATAAGGTCGGCTGCCCGTCAGCATCTCGTAGAACATGACGCCCAGGCTGTACAGATCACTGCGACTGGTAGCCTGCTCGCCGAGCGCCTGTTCGGGGCTCATGTACATGGGCGTGCCTAGTACGAAGCCGGTTTGCGTGAGATGGTGCTCCTGACGGCTGTCCTTGGCGATGCCGAAATCGGCGACCTTGGCGTCGCCATGGGTGGTGAACAGGATGTTGGCGGGCTTGATGTCCCGATGCACCAGGCCCTGTTGATGGGCGTGGTCAAGCGCCGAGGCG
Organism: uncultured Candidatus Competibacteraceae bacterium; assembly: GCA_964508935.1. Taxonomy (GTDB): domain Bacteria; phylum Pseudomonadota; class Gammaproteobacteria; order Competibacterales; family Competibacteraceae; genus UBA2383. The sequence continues at coordinate 25,699 of CAZDVY010000018.1, forward strand.
ATTTGCCGTAAAAACCTCAGCGCGTGTTCCGCACTCAGTCCTTGTTTGATGCGCTGATCGAGCGCGCCGCCCTCGGCGTATTCCATGGCCATGTAGCAACCGCCGGGAAACGCTCCGACATCGTGGATGGTGATGATGTGGTGATGATTGAGGCGGGCGACCATGCAGCCTTCATGAATAAACCGCTCGCGTAATTCGGCGTCGCCCAGCGTGATGAGTTTGAGCGCGACTTTCCGGTTGAGCGAGTGTTGCAGGGCCAAATACACCTGCGCCATGCCGCCGGTGCCGAGGTGCTTTTCCAGGGTGTAGCCGGGTATCTCAAGGTTGGCGGTCATGATCGTTCAGCCGGGCTGTGAGTGTCCAGCGTCGCCAGCGCCTGACCCAGACGCCGGTTTTGTTCCCGCTCGACCTCATTGGTGATGGCCCCGGCGACATTGCCTTCGATCAACAGGGTCAAGGCGTACAGCCAGTCGGCGTAAAAATCCTGATCGTAAGGCAGTGGTTTCGCGCCGAGCGGTGGATAGCCGGTAAACGGCTGGCGTGGCGCAAATAGAGGCCGTTGCCGCCCTGCTACGGTGATCATCGGTCGCCGGACTGAATCACCCTGCGGATCGAGGCCGAGGCTGCTGATATAGGTGTTCAACAGTGCGGCGGCCAGCGCCGCTTGCTTCCAGGCCAGTTTCTCGCGGTGGATATTGTGGAAATGCGAAGCATCCCGCACGCTGGCGGCGATGCGCTGGCGCAAGTCCAGCCGCTCCGCGCCGGTCGCCAGTTCGTGAACCAGCGCGCTGAATTCCTCCGCCGTCAGGCTGAAATAGTTTTGTGATGCGCTTTCGCCGCTCAATTCCCGCAACTGATCCAGCCAGTGCGCGATGACTTCGCTGGCGTAGCGGTCGGCGGCGTCCATCATCAACCGGGGCGGGGGGCGGGACGCTTCCAATGCGTCCGGTTCGTTATCGCTGAACAAACCGAGTAAATCCGCCGTGTTCACTTGCGCGCCCATCAGCTCCGACTCCGGGCGCGCCTGCTCAACCTGTGGCACACCCGGCTGCTGCCGCTCAATCTGGAGATACACGTCGTACAGGTTCTCGTCGCTGACGTACAGACTCCAGAGAAAATCGCCAAAACGCTGATTTGCAGCGCAATTCACCAGCTTCCGCGCCAGGGTTTTACCCCGTTGGCGCTTTTTGGCGCGCTCGGCGTCCAGATCGTCGCTGACGTAATAACTGCGCAAGCGCCCGGCGGCGTTCTGGGCCAGGTCGTCCAGACGCCGGGCGACTTGCCGCCGTTTCAGTTCCGGCTGGCACAGCGGGCTGAGTTGCTCGACCAGATAACTGACGCCGCCATCATTCAGGCGCAGGGCGGCGTCCCAGGCGCGGGCCGGGTCGGCGAAGTGGTTGCGCACATCCGGGTTGTTGAGAAATCCAGCGCGCAGATCGGCGATATAGGCTTGTTCCGCCTCGCGCACCTGGCGCTCGCGGTCACCGTCGTAATCGAAAATGGCCTTTTGCTTGAAGTTGGGATTGCGCAGCCAGAAGGTATTGCGAAATCCGCCCCGCCCATCCCAGCAGCGCGGCCAGTCATGCTGCTTGCCGAAGAAATCCAGCAAGGAGGAAGACAGGCGAATGCTCCAGCGCTGTGCGGGGTCATCGGAAGCGCCGGCTTTCTGCTCAAACTCCATATCGAATTTGGTCAGCACCAGAAACAGCGCGGCGGGATGGTCGGTGCGGGCTTCAGGAGTCGCGCCGTGGGTCGCGGCGATCCAGTCCTGCACCAAGTCCGGCAAACCGCGCACTTCCTGATTGCCCGGCCCGATGCACAGCAACATCGCGGTCAATTCCTGTTCGGCGCAGTAACGCTCGAATAAATACGCGACCTTGCCGCGCAGGAAGAAGCCGGACAGCGCGTCGGGACGGCGCAAAGACTCCGGCAAATCCCTGATCTGCTCCCGCGACCGTGCGCCGGGAAAATCCAGCAGATCGGTGTGTTGAAAAAAATCATACGCGGCACCGTCCAACCCGGCGGGCGGGTGTTCCAGGACGATTTTCAGTTCGGCGGTCAGCGCGGTGACTTCGGCGCGCAGCAAGGGCACCGGGCGGGTTCCGGCCAGCACCGTCACCCGCTCGCCGTCGTCCATCCCCAGGCCGCGCAACATCTGCACATCAATGATGCTGCGTTCACGCGGGATCAAAGCGGTCAACGGGCCGCGAGCGACCGGGGCGAAATCCAGGCTTTTCAGCGCCTGATACAGCCGCAGGTAAAGCTGGGTGAACGGTTCGACATCGCCCCACAATAACCCCAGCAGGCGGGCGCGATCCGCTGGCGGCAAACGCGGCGCAAGCTCGGCGGCCTGACTCCAGAACGGTGAATTTTTCAACACCTTGATCCGGCCCGCGCCGCGAAACGAGCGCCAGAAATAGTCTTCCAGATCGTAGATGTCGTCATCACTCAACGGATCGACGGCGTTCGGCTGGGCGCGGGTCGTCAGCTCCGCCAGGCGCTGAAGAATGGCGTCCGGTTCGGGATCGGGCCAGTCGTCGTGGCGACAGTCGGCGTAATAAGTGTTGCCGATGATCTTGACCAGATCGTTCTGGGTGAGCAGGCGCAATTCCACCGGATAGTCCGGCGTCGCCTCGGTCGAGTGATCCAGGGTAAAGCGGGTAACCAGTCCCGTGGATTCGCGCCCGCCCTCCGGGTTGATTTCCCGGATGAAATCGACCGGCTGGCCGGCGAAATTGGCGAGTAGCGGCTTGAATCCTGGACGGGCCAGCGCCGAGACCAGATAGGACTTGCCGGCCTGGCTGGGGCCGAACACGCTCACGCCCATCTTGCGGCGGGCGGCGGTTTCCAGACTTTGCGCCAGCAGGCGGCTTTTGCGCAGGTCGCGTTGCAGGCCCACGCTGGCTTGACCGATGTGCTTGCCGTTGTCGCTGACCCAGGTCAGGGCGGTTTGCAGCGCCTGGCCGACAGTTTGGCAACGTGCTGCCAGTGCTTCGTCTTCGGGTAACATCTTTTCCCCCGGAACGGTGTCCCTGGTCCCCTTTACTCCTGTGGAGAGCAAGGCGCTAAACCAGGCTGAAAATGCCGGTGTCCAGCCAATAACCTTCCTGATTTCTCAGTGTTTGCAGGCGCAGTGTCAGGTCTTCCCGCCGCACCGGCGCGCCATCGGCGGCGGAAACCTCTTCAATCTTGAACACGCCTTCATCTACGTCCGTTGCGCCGTTCGCCGCATCATTACGAGGGCCGGAGGTGAAACTGACGGTGACCTGATAGGGCAGCCGTCCCCGGGCGTTGGCAATCGCCTGCTGGTCAGTGAAGCCGAGCCGGTAGAAGGGCGTCGCCGGCCAGCGTTCCGCCTCCAGTTGACGAAAGCCGATGAACAATGGCGCTTCAAAACTGAAGGTGTGGGTCAGTTCCCGCGCTTCGTCACTGTCCAGGT
>CAZDVY010000019.1:0-28652 GCA_964508935.1 uncultured Candidatus Competibacteraceae bacterium
TCCGCGTCATCAAGAATCAACTGGATTTGTACCGGCTGCACAATTTCCGCTATCCCACCACGGAACAGGGCTTGGAGGCGCTGGTGCAGAAACCGGTGGACGCGCCGCACTGGCAGGAGGGCGGCTATCTGGACAAACTGCCCAAGGACCCCTGGGGCAAACCGTATCAGTATCTCAGTCCCGGCCAGCACGGTCAGTTGGACATCTACTCGCTGGGGGCCGATGGTCAGCCGGGCGGCGAGGGCGTGGACGCCGACATCGGTAACTGGAATCTGGATGAGTGAAGGACGGCGCTAAGTCCGGAGAGGTCTTGCAGCGCTGAGGTATTGCCCGATGATTACACCGCCCCGGGGCTTCACTTTGTTGGAAATCATGGTGGTAATGGTGCTCATGGGTATTCTGTCCAGCTTGGCGGTGCTGTCGGCAGGCGGCGGTCCGCAAGATCGCTTGGCGCAGGAAGGACAGCGGTTGGCGGCGTTGCTGGAATTGCAGCAACAGGAAGCCATCCTGACCGGGGAACTTCGCGGCGTTCAGTTCAGCCGGCAGGGTTACGCGATTCTGGCTTTGGATGAGCAAGGCGCCTGGGGGCCGCCGGATGCGACGGATACGCTGATTCGCCACACACTGCCCGAAGATCTGGCGCTGGGCCTGTGGGTCGATAACCGGCCGGCGCCGCTGGAAAAATCCCGCTTTCCCCAAGTGCTGTTGTTGAACAGTGGCGAAGCGACCGAGTTCGTCGTCGTGTTCAGCCGTGCTGGCGATCTGTCGCTCGATGCGCCGTTATATCGGGTCGCTGGCGACGCCATGGGCCGTTTGGCGATCGGAGCAGTCACGCGATGAGGCGGGCCGCTGGCTTTACCCTTCTGGAAGTGCTGGTCGCACTGGCGGTGCTGGCCATCGCCCTGGGTGCGATCATCAGCGCGGCAACCCAAAGCATTGCTAACACGGCTTATTTGCGTGATCAAACCTTGACTAGCTGGGTTGCGCTCAACCAAGTCAATGAACGGCTGCTGGACCCCGAACCCTGGCCCGAAGAGGGTTCCCGCGACGGCAGCGCTGAACTGGCCAATCGCGCTTGGCGCTGGCAAGTCCGCTTCGCCAAAACCGATGATCCTGATTTGCGCCGGATCGAAGTGACCGTTCGCGCTGCTGAAAATGGTCCCGTGCTGAGTACGCTAACCGCCTTTAAGGCCAATCCGCCTCGAGAGAAGCCTACCCATGATCAAACTGATCCATCGACCATGGATCAGCCCCGAATAACCCCACGAGCAAAGACGCCATGAACCGGACAACGTGCGGCTTTACTCTGCTGGAGCTACTGGTTGCCCTGGTGGTGTTCGCCATCATGGCGACCGCCGCCTACAGCGGTTTGAGTAATGTCTTGTTCACCCGGGCGGCGGTGGAACAGCAAACTCATCGGCTGGCGGCGGTACAACTTGCGGTATTTCGCCTGGAACAGGATATTCAACAGGCTACGCCGCGCGGCGTCCGCGATGAATATGGGGACCTCCAACCCGCCCTGCGCGGTGGTAATTTGCTGGATGACGCGCTGATCCTGACCCGCGCTGGCTGGGACAATCCGCTTGGCCAGTCGCGGGCGACATTACAACGAGTCGCTTACCGGCTGCGGGAAGGTCGGCTGTGGCGATTGCACTGGGATGTGCTGGATCGCGGCGGGCCAGTCGCGCCGCGCGAAACTTTGTTACTCGATCAGGTGCGGGAGTTCCGGGCGCGGTTTCTGGATCAGAATGTGGCGTGGCGGACAGATTGGCCACCGCCCGCTGCCGCCGGTGATAACCCGCCAAATCCGAACAGGCCGCCGCGTGCGGTAGAAATCACGCTGCTTTTGGAGGATTGGGGTGCGATTACCCGCCTGTTTCCGCTGCCCGGCTAGGATCAGCATCGACCACTGTCAATCCGGCGTTGCGTTAATCACCGTCCTGCTGATCATTTTTCTGGCCAGTATGGCCGCCATCAGCCTAGCCACAGTGCAGCAAATCGCTATTCGCCGCAGTACGGTTCTCCAGCACCAACAGCAGGCCCGCCTGTATACCTTGGGTGTCGAACAGTGGGCGGGACTGATTTTAATGCACGACCGGCAAGATAACGCTACGGACCACCCCGGCGAAATATGGGCCAGCCTGCCTTCGATGTTGCCGGTTGAGAATGGGGAGCTTTCGGGAAAAATCCGCGATCTGCAAGGCTGTTTCAATCTCAATAACTTGTGGCGGCCCGCGCTGGGCGAAGCTCAAGACAACCCGCGGCAAGATGCCGATAAAGCGGATAAGGACAAGGAGAATCCCGCCGAACCGTCGCTCACGTCCAAACCACCCAATCCCACTGATCCTGCCCCATCGGCTTCCAGCAAAGCCGGAATTAACCAAGAGCAATTGAAGGTTCTGCAACGCTTGCTGATCGGTCTGGAATTGCAACCGGAACTAACTCAGGCGATCGCCGACTGGATCGATCCTGACCTGGATCCACAATTTCCCGATGGCGCGGAGGACAGCGACTACACTGTGCTGAACCCGCCCTATCTGGCGGCGAACCAACCCTTCGCCAGTCTCTCGGAACTGCGCCTGGTCAAGGGCGTAGACCGGGAAATTTATGACAATCTGGCGCTGCTGGTCTGTGCGCTGCCGCCCGGTACACCCTTGAACGTCAACACTGCGCCGGCGCGGGTACTGGCGGCGCTCGATGAACAAGTAGAGCTTGCCGATCTAGAGCGGCTGCTGGAAGACCGCCCCGCCAAAGGCTATGAAAGTGTGGATGAATTCCTGAATGCCGCGAAAATGACCCCGGATGCGCCCGTGAAAGCGCTATTGAGTGTCGATAGCCAGTATTTTTTATTGCAGGCTGAAGCGCGGGTGGGCGATGGCCGTGCGATGTTATACAGTGTGATTTTTCGTGATGAAAACGGCGTCCGCGTCCTGCGGCGCAGTTTTGGCAACCAGGACTAGAGCCCGTGCCGGCCCCTCTATGCTTTTTCCGTTTCCTCGCCCCGGACCAGGCGGAATGGCTGTGCCCTGATGGCGGAGTCCAACACGGTGCCTTGGCCGAGTTGGTCCACCACGCTGGCAATGTCCGCTGGATACTGGTCGCGCCGGGCGAGGTGATTACCCTGCATCGCATTCCTCTGCCGGGCCGCAAACGGGCCTTGTGGACGCGGGCGGTGCCTTACGCCCTGGAAGATCAACTGATCGACGACATCGAGACCCTGCACTTCGCGCTGGGTCAAACGCCGGACGGCGACCGTTTGCCGGTGGCGACGGTCGATCGCCATGTCCTGCGCGGCTGGCTGGAAACCTGCGCTCAAGCCGGACTGATGCCAGTTGCTGTCATCCCGGACGCCTTGCTTTTGCCCTGGCAGGAGGGTGATTGGAGCATCCTGCCGGACGGTCAGCGGATCGTGGTGCGCACGGGCTGTTGGACCGGTTTCGTCACGGAACCGGAAACACTGAACTGGTTTCTGAACCAGGCTCTGGTCGAAGCCGGGGAAGCCAAACCCCAGCGGCTGCGCATTTGGGGAAGCCCGCCCCCCAGCATGCTGGATAGGGCTTGGCAGATCGAGAATGAATCGCCCGAACCGCTGCAACGATTTGCCGCTGGCTACCGGCCTGAGGCCGCCCTCAACCTGCTGCAAGGCCCCTATAGTCAGCAGACCCCGTGGAAACGCAGGTTGCGACCCTGGCGAACGGCGGCGATCCTGGCCGGGGTGTGGCTCATCGTGCAGGGCTTCGGACAGGTCTACGAACACGGACGGCTACAGCAGGAACAGATCACGTTGCGTGCTGAGATCGAACAGGTTTACAAAGACGCCATGCCTGGCGCGACCCGAATCGTGAATCCTAGAGTGCAACTGGAAACCCGGTTGCGGGAGCTGGCCCCGACCAGTGCCGGCGACAGTGGGTTTCTCGAGCTGCTCCACCAAGGTGGACAAGCGCTTGTCAATTTTCCTGACATCACCCTGCACGGCCTGAGCTACCGCGAGGGTCAACTGGATCTGGCGCTGGAAGGCGGCAATCCGACAGTGCTGGATCAACTCCGGCAACAATTCGAACAGCGGCCAGACATCCGGGCGGAAATGCGCACGACTCAACGGGAAGGACGGATGGAAAGCAAAGTGACGCTGAAAAAGGCGGCTTCATGAAAGCTTGGTGGGAAAGCCTGGCTACCCGTGAACGCGCCCTGATCAGCGGCGGCGCACTTGTAGCGCTGGCTGTGCTGGGCTATGGGCTGGCTTGGGAACCGTTTCAGTCCAGCCACCGGCGACTCCAGCAGAGCGTTGCTGAACAACGCGCCGATCTGGCCTGGATGCAGCAGGCAGCCCAGGAAATTCAACGCCTGAGCAGCGCAGCACCGCTTGAAAACGACGGTCGTTCCCTGTTAACTCTGGTGGATCAAACCGCTCGCACGGCGGGACTGGGCGCTGCACTGAAACAGATCACTCCGCAGGGCGATGATAAACTGAGCGCCCGGCTGGACAGGGTCGAGTTCGATCAGCTACTCGACTGGTTGGGCGCACTGGAGCGCCAATACCCCGTTGTTCTCATCAATCTGAGTGTAGACCGCACCGAAACCACCGGTCTGGTTAATGCCCGGGTCATCCTTCAGGGAAGCCGGCCATGAAAAGCGTCTTGCGCTATGGGCTGCTGGGTTTACTGGCGTTCCTGCTGTTCCTGCTGCTGCTGGCCCCGGCGACCCTGATCACGGAACCTCTCGCTGAGCGGCTGCCGGGATTCAGTGTGCAAATGGTCGAAGGAACCGCTACCGATGGCGCGGCGAGCGGCCTGCGCTGGCGCGGCGTCCAGGTGGATCGACTGTTTTGGAACTGGCGGCCGCTGGTTTTACTCACCGGCTGGCTGGAATTTCACCTGAAGATTGACGATCCTGAAATCAAACTGGCCGGAAAAGCAGCGATGAATCCAGGTCAGCGCCTCCGTTTCCGGGAGCTGGCGGGTCGCTTGCGCCTTGCTGAACTGGCGATACTGGCTGGACGGCCTAAATTACCGTTGCAAGGCGTAGTGGAATTCGATCTGCGGGAGTTGCGCCTGAGTCCCACTGGTCAGCCCCAGGTGGCGGATGGCGTAGCGCATTTGCTGAACCTGCGCGTGATGCTGGGCCAACCATTGACGCTGGGCGATTTTACAGCCCGATTTAAACCGGCGGACCCGGAGGGCGTTCAGGGGGTTGTTCGGGACAACAACGGACCCTTGGCGCTGGAAGGCGCCTTCAACTTGATGCCAGACGGCCGTTATCGATTCAGTGGTCAAGCTGCAGTTCGCGATGCGAACAACCACGCCCTGCGCCAGGCGATGACCCTGCTGGGGCCACCCGGCAACGACGGACGTTGGTCTTTGAACTTCTCGGGCGCGCTGCCCTTATGAGGGTTGTTGCAGGTGGCTACGCCCGTTAACGTCTTGCGGGACTCCGCAGGATTTTTGCTTTTCATTACGCAACCAGGGGGAAAGCGCCGATGCGACTGCGCGGATTCTCGATCATATTGACGATACTCGTACTGGCGGCCTGCGCCAACCAACCGGCGCCACCGCCGGCCAGGGTTCCCATCGCTTCTTATGATGCGGTGTTCCCAGCTCCGCCAGCCTTGCAGCCACAAATTGCCTTTTGGCAAAACGTCTATGCCGTTTGGGGGCGTGGTCAGGTCGCGCTGCACGACAACCGCTACCTGGATTTGATTTACGACGTCATTACCCTGCCTGGCGAGACCGGCGAAGGTTATAGCGACAGCCAGAAGGCGCTGCTCAAGGCGCGCTATGAGAACCTGAAAGCCGCCCTGAGCCAACTGGAGTCCAAAACCGTCGCCAGAGCGCCATTGACCACGGGCGAGCAGGCACTGGCGGCCCGCATTCAGTCCAGCAGCGGTGGTCCCGGAGCGATCACCGGCGCCAGCGACCGGCTGCGCAGCCAGCGCGGCTTGCGCGAACGATTCAAGCGGGGGCTGGAAATCAGCGGTCGTTATGATGCTGCCTTTCGCCAGGCATTCCGCGAAGCCGGATTGCCCGAAGATCTGGCTTATCTGCCGCATGTCGAATCGTCCTTCCAGAACCATGCGGCTTCTTCGGTCGGCGCAGTGGGCATGTGGCAGTTCATGCCGGACACCGCCCGGCAATTCATGATGGTGAACGCGGCAGTGGACGAACGGCGCGATCCCGTGGCCTCAGCCCAGGGCGCGGCCCGCTATCTGGGGAAAGCCCACAACCGTCTGGACAGTTGGCCATTAGCGATCACGTCCTACAATCATGGGGTCGGTGGGATGGCGCGGGCCAAAGAGGCATGGGGCGATGACATCGCTGCTATCGTAAGGAATTATTCGGGAAAGGGTTTCGGTTTCGCCTCGCGGAACTTTTACGCGGAATTCCTGGCGGCCCGCAACATCGCCCGCAATCCGCAGCGGTTCTTCCCGGAAGGCTTGAGCTATCAGGCACCGCTGAATCAGGATCGCATTCGGCTCCGGCAAACGGTGGCTGCCCACACCCTGGCCAACTATTACGAAGTGAATCTGGGCGAGCTGACCACTTTGAACCGGGCCTGGAATCCGCCGGCCCAGAGTGGGCGTATTCCATTGCCGGCGGGAACCATGGTGTGGCTGCCGGCGGGAACCATGGCGCGCCTGGCGCAACGCGGCGCTGCTGATCGGACACTGGTGCTGGCTGAACCAGTATCCACCACCCGATTGCGTTGATTCTTCTGCTCTCCTCTCTCCCTTTGCGGGAGAAGGAGAGTTTGGGGAAGGGTGGAATCAGCCCAGTTTCTTGAGCAGATCCTCGGCCCGCTTCTTCTGTGCAGCATCTCCTTCCTGCAAAACATCCTCCAGCAAGCCGCGAGCGCCGACCTGATCGCCCATATCCAGGTAGGCGGCGGCCAGATCCAGTTTGGTTTCGAGGTAATCGGCGCCGGCATCGGCGCCGCCCGGCGGTGAGCCGAGCGCCATCTTGCCCAAATCCAGACCACCGCCGAAGCTTTGCAGTTCCTCATCAAGCCGCGCCAGATCCTCGCGGTTTCGCACCTGTTCCTGATTGACGTCAGTGAATTCGAATTTCAAATCTGACGCTTTGGGAGGCTCTAGAGTGGGTTCCGACGGGGTCGGAGGCTTAATATCGGCCAAGCTCAAATCCAGCGCCGCCCAATCAGCGGGTTTGGCAGGCGCAGAGGGCTTCAGTTCCAGAGGTGGCAACTCCACCGGTTTTCGAGTGGAATCCAATCCCAGATCGCCCAGGTCGAAATCCAGCTTGTCGAATTGCAACCCGGAAGGCAGTTCTGACAGCGGCTCTACCAACGGTTGCGGTGTCGTCGGGACAGGCGACGGTGTGGCGGGTTTCGCTGGCGGCGTGGGTGCAGAAGAACTGGGCGTCCGGGTGACTGAGGCAGTAGGCGGTTCGGTATCGGGCATACGCCGCGCTGCGCCGCCGTGCGCCGGCGATGTTTCCTTTCCTTCAGTAGCCGCTCGCGGACGCTCATCACCCAGACTGAAGTCGATATCCTTCAGTAGCTCATCGATCGGTTTGGGAGGCAGAGTCGCCGCCGCCTTGAGATCAGACTTAACTACGGGTTCAGCCATCGGTGACAGTCGGGCGGCAGCGTTTTCCTCAGCCGCTGCCGGGACTGGTCTTTTTGATCTCGTTTCCCTGCGCACCGAAACCCGGGTATCCGATCGGGCGGCGGCCTCTCCAGGCTCCCCGACGGATACCGCCGATGGCTCGCCGATTGTCGTGGTGGTCGGACGCGTCGGACGCCGCAGTAGCGGCAATAACAATACCGATCCGACGGCTAATACGATCAGCGCGATCGCAATCCAAACCACCGGATTGGATAACCAATCCATGCCGGTTTCCTGAGGCGGCGCTACTGGTTTCGGCGGCGGGGTTTCGGCGACCGATGGCGGCGGGGTTGCAGCGACCGGTGGCGTCGTCGTCTCGGTTGCCGCAGACGGTGGCGGAGTGCTCTGGGTCGGAGCTGGCTGAGGTTCCGGCTGGGGAATTGTCGTCTGGGGAACGATTTCCTGGGGTGGCGGAATCGACATGGGTGGTGGTGTCGATTCTACAGCGGCGGGCGCAGTCTCGGGCGGTGCGACCGGTGATAATGCAACCGGTGCGGGCGACACGGCAGCTTCCTCCGGTGGCGAGACCGGCAACACTGGCGGACTCTCCACGGGTTCGACCGGATTAACAGCGGCTACGTCGGGAACTGGAGCTGGCGCGCCGGATACACCCAAAGCCTGCGGCGATGGCACCTTGAGCACTGCACCGACGCGCAACGTATTGGGATTGCCGTTGGCGAAGGCCTCCGGGTTGCCCGCGACCAGAATGGACATCATCTCGGGGACGCTGATAGCGGTCGAGGGACGGACCTGATTAGCGATCCGGGTGAGATTCTCACCCCGCCGAACTGGACCATAAAACGATGCGCCTTCAAAGCTGACAGGGGGTGCAGGCGGCAGGCTGGGAGTGGCGGGCGCAGTGGTGGTGACCGGCGGTGCCGCAGCCAACGGCATCGCGACCGGCGGCGCCTCGATCAGCAGTGGCGGGGAAGGCTGCCGGCGATTGGCGTACAATTCGGGATCCAGGTGAACAGGGAATGTCCGCAGCAACCGGCCGCGTGGCCAGATCACTTCCACCAAAAGGTCGAAGCTGGGTTCACGGATCGGCTGGATAGATGTAACTCTTATGATGCCAGTGCCGCCGGGCGTGGTTTGAACCGCAAAGCGCAATTTCGATAGAAATTCCAGCCGTTCGATCCCCGTCCGGTCAAATTCCTGCTGACGCGGAATCTGCACGGTCAATCCGACCAGTTCAGCAGGATTGTTCACGATCAGGGGAATTTCAGCCTCAAGGTTTTGATTGAGCGCCGAGCGGACTTCGAGCGGGCCGACGCCTAAAGCCAACGCGCACAACGGCGCCGCCAGCCCGGCCAAAAGCAGTAATCGGAGTAATATCCTGGTCGGCATGACCTGTCTCCATTCCGCCGCCGGAGGATCATGGTCCCGGCGGGATTGGCTTGGATGCCGCCGGTGACAATCGGGTCGGCGGCTTTTCTGCTTCAAACCACTCCTGTTGCCGGGGGTTCAAAGCTTCCATTAAAGATACTCCCTAAAGCGCATTTCTGCGATTTGGATGCATGATGTGGGCGAAAAAAATCACTCCTCCAGCAGAATGCGCAGCATCCGGCGCAAGGGTTCCGCCGCTCCCCACAATAACTGATCGCCACAGGTGAAGGCGCCCAGATAATGCGGTCCCATATTGAGTTTGCGCAACCGGCCAACTGGGACGCTCAATGTTCCGGTGACAGCGGCGGGAGTCAGCTCGCGCATGGACTGCTCGCGTTCATTCGGCACCACGGTGACCCAGTCGTTGGCAACGCCGATCATCTCGACCAACTCGTCGAGCGGCGCATCATGGGTCAGCTTGATGGTCAACGCCTGGCTGTGACAGCGCATGGCGCCAATCCGAATGCAGAGGCCATCAATCAGAACCGGCTGTTCGGCGCGGCCCAGAATTTTATTGGTCTCGGCCTGACCTTTCCACTCTTCGCGGCTTTGGCCGTTATCCATCTGCTTGTCGATCCAGGGAATCAGACTACCCGCCAGCGGAGCGCCGAAATGGGCGATCGGGAAGGCGCTGGATCGAATAGTATCGGATACGATGCGGTCGATTTCTAGGATCGCTGAAGCCGGCTGACTCAGCCGATCCGCGACTGCGCCATGAATGACGCCCATCTGTTCGATCAACTCACGCATATTCTGCGCGCCAGCTCCAGAAGCGGCCTGGTAGGTCATCGCGCTCATCCACTCAACCAGCCCGTGGGCGAACAATCCGCCCAGCCCCATGAGCATCAGGCTGACCGTACAGTTGCCGCCAATGTAATCCTTGATACCCTTGGCGAGCGCTTCCTGGATGACGTGGCGATTGACCGGATCGAGGATGATGACGGCATCGTCCTTCATACGCAGGGCTGAGGCAGCGTCGATCCAGTAGCCTTGCCAGCCGGCGGCGCGCAGCAGGGGATAAATTTCATTCGTGTAGTCGCCGCCCTGGCAGGTCGCGATGATATCCAGGGTCTTCAACTCGTCAATCGACCGGGCGTTCTTCAGCGGTGGCGTATCGCGGCCAATCGCTGGGCCTTGGCCGCCTATATTGGAGGTGGTGAAAAATACCGGATCGATCAGGGCGAAATCATTTTCCGCCCGCATCCGGTCCATCAGCACGGAACCGACCATGCCCCGCCAACCGACCAGACCTACACGCTTCATGCTCTTTCCTCAATGTTCAAAGAAAGTTGATATCAGGGAATTTTATAGCGCCGCGACCACCGCGTCGCCCATCGCTTGCGTACCCACCGCCGTCATGCCCGTCGCGGTAATATCCACGGTGCGCAGGCCCTGATCCAGCACCCGTCCGACGGCGTTTTCCACGCGCTCCGCCAGTTCCGGCTGATTCAGGCTATAGCGCAGCAACATCGCCACTGACAGAATCGTCGCTAGCGGATTGGCCATGCCTTTACCAGCGATGTCAGGCGCGGAACCATGGATCGGCTCATACAACCCTTTGCCGCCAGCGTCCAGCGAGGCCGAGGGCAACATCCCGATGGAGCCGGTCAGCATGGCGGCGCAGTCGGACAGAATATCGCCAAAAAGATTGCCGGTAACCAGTACATCAAACTGTTTCGGCGCACGCACCAGTTGCATGGCGGCGTTATCCACATACAGATGCGCCAGCGCGACGTCGGGATAATCCTTCGCGACCCGCACGACCACTTCCCGCCACAGTTCCGAGGCTTCCAGCACATTGGCCTTGTCCACCGAACAGACCCGGCGCTGCCGCTTGCGAGCCGCTTCGAACGCGACGCGAGCGATGCGTTCAACCTCTGACTCGCGGTAGGTCATGGTGTTGAAGCCTTCCCGTTCGCCGTTTTTCAGGGTGCGAACGCCACGGGGCTGGCCGAAATAAAGGTCGCCGTTCAGTTCGCGGACGATGAGGATGTCCAGCCCGGCCACCAGTTCTGGTTTCAGCGACGAGGCCGCTGCCAGTTGCGGATAAAGAATCGCCGGACGCAGGTTGGCGAATAACTGCAGATCGGTGCGAATCGCTAACAGACCGCACTCTGGACGCAATGGACGATCCATCGATTCCCACTTCGGGCCGCCGACTGCACCGAGCAGAATCGCATCGGCTGCGTGAGCCTGGCGACGGGTCGCTTCGGGATAGGGCGAGCCGAGTTCATCGACAGCACGACCGCCCAGCAGACCATAGTCCAGCGTTGCATCGAGGCCGTGTTCCTGGCGCAGACATTCCAGCACTTTCACCGCTTCGGCGATGATTTCCGGGCCGATACCGTCGCCGGGGAGAATCAGAATCTGATGAGGCATGGTGTTTTCCGATATGCACACACAGGTTACGAGTGCGAATCGCTAAGGAGAGGATTTGTACGGCGGACTAAATCTGGCGCTCCCTAGGGGTTTCGAACCCCTGTTCCCGCCGTGAGAGGGCGGTGTCCTGGGCCACTAGACGAAGGGAGCGGGAGAGGTGGCGTCTTGCAGGGAAAGTTGTATTATACGCACGCTTTAGGATCATACAAGAGTTCACAAATATTCCTTGGAAGCGCTAACTCCTTCACTGACGGTTATTCCTCGCCCCGAACACCCGATCTCGCGGGTTCATATTAGCCCCAACGCCGTCTCTGTCCTGTACCGACTGCACCATGCGGGCCATCGCGCCTGTTTGGTTGGCGGTGGTGTGCGGGATTTGCTGCTGGGCCGCGAACCCAAGGATTTTGATGTCGTCACCGACGCCCGGCCCGAGCAAATCCACCATCTGTTTCGTAATTGCCGGCTGATTGGCCGACGCTTCCGGCTGGCCCATGTCCGGTTCGGCCAGGAGATCATCGAAGTTGCTACTTTCCGCGCCTTTAGTGATGGAGACAATGAGGACGGTGGCGTCGAGCGCGCTAAAGATGGCCGCATTCTCAGCGACAACGTTTATGGCAGCATCGAAGAAGACGCCTGGCGGCGGGATTTCACCATCAACGCCCTGTATTACGACATCGCCAACTTTGCAGTGCTTGACTATGTCGGTGGCATTGCTGACCTCAAGGCTGGGTTGATCCGGTTGATCGGCGATCCGGTGCAACGTTATCACGAAGATCCGGTGCGGATGCTCCGGGCGGTGCGTTTCGCCGCCAAACTGGGCCTGCGCCTCGACCCGGCGACTGAAGCGCCGCTGCATCATCTGGGTCACCTGCTGGCCCAGATTCCGCCGGCGCGCCTGGGCGATGAAGTCCTCAAGCTGTTCCTGGGCGGGAGCGCCCTGCAAACCTTTGAGCTGCTGAGGCATTACCGGCTGTTCGGCTGGCTGTTCCCGGCTACCGAACGTTGCCTGAACCGCCAGCAGCAGCATTATCCAAAAACTCTGCTGATCCGCGCCTTGGCTGACATCGACCGCCGATTGACCGAGGGCAAGCCGGTGAATCCCGCTTTCCTGTCGGCGGCGTTGTTGTGGGAGCCGCTGCGCGAGCAGCAACGCCGTTTGCAAGAACAGGGTCTGGATGATCACGAGGCCCTGCAGGAAGCGATTGACCAAGTGATTCAGGCGCAAATTTCCCATGTCGCGCTGCCTCGCCGTTGCAATACCCTGCGGGAAATCTGGGAGATGCAGCCGCGTCTGACGCAGATCACCGGCAAGCGGCCGTTGCGGCTGCTGACCCATCCCCGGTTTCGGGCCGCCTATGATTTTCTGGTTTTGCGCGCCGAGACCGACGAACCGGCGGCGAAACTGGCCGACTGGTGGACCCGTTTCCTGCGGCTGGACGATGCGGGCCGCATCGAGATGACCCAGCCGGCCAAAAATAAGGGTAAAAAGAGCAAACCCCGTCGCCGGCGCAAACCACGGCCCGCTGCTTCAAGCGATTCTGCCCCATCGCCCGCATCAGATATCTAGCACGTCGGCGATCCCATGTCCTCCGTCCGGGCCTATGTTGCAATCGGCAGTAACCTGAACGACCCTGTAGCCCAGGTTCGGCAGGCGTTCCGGGCGCTGGCGGAACTGCCTGCCAGCCGGTTGATTGCCTGTTCACCGCTCTATCGCTCCGCGCCAGTCGGCGGGCCGCCGGATCAGCCGGATTATGTCAACGCGGTCGCCGCGCTGGATACGGCGTTGAACCCGGATAAGTTGCTGATCGCGCTCCAGGCGGTGGAAAGCCGGCAGGGTCGGGTGCGAGCGGTGCGCTGGGGGCCGCGCACTCTGGATCTGGATGTCTTGCTGTATGGTTCTCTGCAGCGCGATGATCCCCGGCTGACTCTGCCGCATCCCCGCTTGCGGGAACGAGCTTTTGTCCTCTATCCCCTATACGACATTGCCCCGGATTTGACCCTTCCCGGTGGAGATCCATTAAGCGAATTACTTGCCCATGGTCCGCTACTGACCTCGATCCGTCTGGACAGCGCGAATTAACCGGTTAGGATAAGCCGATTCGCTCAGCTCCCCTTTAATCATTCCGTGAACCTGCCGCCGCTTGACCCATTCTCGTCTGGCGCGGCTCCACTTCGAGTACGCCATGTACCAGCCACCCCCGACCCGTAAATCGATCACGCTTACCACCCTGACGAAAATGAAACGCGACCGGGAGAAATTTACTGTCCTGACCGCTTATGACGCCAGCTTCGCGGCGTTGCTGGAAGCGGCAGGTGTGGAGGTCATCCTGGTCGGCGATTCGTTGGGCATGGTCATCCAGGGCCAGCGCACCACCGTGCCGGTCACGATGGAACAGATGATCTATCACACCCAGGCGGTGGCGCGGGGTTGCCAGACTGCGTTGCTGATGGCCGACATGCCGTTCGCCAGCTACGCCACGGTCGATCAGGCGGTGCGCAACGCCGCCCGACTGATGCAGGAAGGCGGCGCGCAGATCGTCAAGCTGGAAGGCGGCGGCTCTCTGGCCGAGACGGTGCGCCAGCTCAGCCGCAACGGCATTCCGGTCTGTGCGCATCTGGGTTTATTGCCGCAATCGGTTCACAAGCTCGGCGGCTACAAGGTGCAAGGCCGGGAAGCTGTCGCTGCCCAACAGATTCTCGACGAGGCGCTGGCGTTGCAAGAGGCCGGCGCGGATGTAGCGCTGGTGGAATGCATTCCGGCGGAACTGGCGGCGCGCTTGACGGCGGCGCTGGACATTCCGTTGATCGGCATTGGCGCCGGGCCGGACTGCGACGCGCAGGTGTTGGTGTGTTATGACATGCTGGGCATTACGCCGGGCCGCCGGCCCAAGTTCTCCAAAAATTTCCTGACCGGCTGCGACAGTCTGCAAGCCGCCGTGGCGGCTTATGTCCGGGCGGTCAAGAGCGGTGAGTTTCCCGGCCCGGAGCATTGCATCGCCTGATGATTGCCGGTCCCTCGCCCGTTGGCGGGAGAGGGATTGGGGGATGAGGGGTTTGACACTGCTGAGGAGCATGCTTCATGCAAACTGTCCACACGATTACCGAGTTGCGCGCCCAGGTTGCAGTCTGGAAACGGGCCGGGGAACGGGTCGCTTTCGTACCCACCATGGGCAACCTGCATCGGGGTCATATCCATCTGGTGGAACGAGCGCGGGAGTGGGCGCCGCGTATTGTGGCCAGCATTTTCGTCAATCCGTTGCAGTTCGGCCCCAATGAGGATTTTGCCGCCTATCCCCGCACACTGGCGGAGGATTCCCGGCAATTAGTCGCTGCGGGTCTTGATCTACTTTTCGCGCCGGGTGTGGCCGAGGTCTATCCGCGTCCACTGGAGGCCATGACGCACGTTACGGTGCCGGAGTTGCCGGCGGTATTGTGCGGGGCGAGCCGACCGACCCATTTTCTGGGCGTGACAACAGTGGTGACCAAGCTGCTGAATATGGTTCAGCCCGACACAGCGGTGTTCGGCGAGAAGGATTGGCAGCAGTTGGTGATTATTCGGCGGATGGCCGCTGATTTGGATATGCCAACGGAGATTGTCGGCATACCGACGGTGCGGGAAGCCGATGGGCTGGCGATGAGCTCCCGTAACGGCTATCTGTCGTCCGAACAACGGACGGTTGCTCCCAGGTTGTATGCGACCTTGCGGGCCGTTGC
This sequence comes from uncultured Candidatus Competibacteraceae bacterium, assembly GCA_964508935.1. Lineage (GTDB taxonomy): Bacteria > Pseudomonadota > Gammaproteobacteria > Competibacterales > Competibacteraceae > UBA2383. The sequence continues at coordinate 15,098 of CAZDVY010000019.1, forward strand.
TGAACAGTGGCGGGCTGGGAAGCGGGATTATGTGCGTCTGGAGGATGCCGGCAAGGCGCAACTGGCGGCAGCGGGTTTCCGCCCGGATTATCTGGAAATTCGTCGGGCCGATAATTTGCAGCGCCCTGCCCCGGAAGATGTTACTGCCGATTTGCGGATTTTTGCGGCAGCCGGGTTGGGTCGGGCGCGGCTGATTGATAATCTGCCACTGGCATCTTTTCCCGATGAATGAGCAACTACCAGCTTAAAGCTGGTAGATTCTGTGCCGGGCGCTTTAACAACATCACGATTTCAACAATAGCGCCCGGCACCCAATCAAGACCTGTTTAGAGAGCATCTGAGTCCGCTTGGAGCGTCGTAGCTGAAAGCTGACCGGCTAAAGCCGGTGATTTTAACCTTGGATATTGAATAAGGTATTGAATTTTAATAATTTATTTTTAAATAATAGGGGTGAAATGGGGTAAAAAACATAGTGATCTTTTGCGAGTTGTGGATTTCTTAATTTTCGATAAACATAATCTCTAAAATATCTTTTTAAATTTTTCAATAAGTTGGAAATGATTAGCAAAAATTTTAAGAATTCCACGACCTGCCCTGGCCATTGCAGGAAAATTTACAGGACCAAAAATTCAGAATGATCAAATGAAATCGCCCGGCAATACCGGGCGATTTTCACCGATCTCAGTTAATCGAGATACTTAATCTATAGTACGGATATTAGCGGCTTGTTTACCCTTGGGGCCAGTGGTGACATCAAACGAAACCTTCTGAGTTTCCCTAAGGGTCTTGAACCCTTGCCCTTGAATGGCTGAAAAATGTGCGAATAAATCCTCGCCGCCGCCATCTGGAGAGATGAAACCAAAACCCTTTGCTTCGTTAAACCATTTAACAGTACCAGTTGACATGAAATTCGATCTCGAAAAGATTGGAAAGAAAGAGCAACCGCTCACGGGTACAAGAATTGGGATAGAGGAACTGACGAGCCGACTACCAACGGGAAGGGTTTGCAGCGAACGAGCAGATAGCCTACTAATAAAACTTGCATTATCCATTGTAGACCATCAAGCAAGACGATACAAGTAAAAATCTTTCGCTCATTTTGTTAAGCGGATGAAGCCCCAAGCAATGGTTAAAGCAAGATTCATTGAGTTCTGGCAAAATCCTCGGCGTATAGAATTTAGGAATGAAGTATCCATGATCCGTTTTCCGATGAGCCTCAACCCCCAGCCTCAGTGTAAACAGCTTGGACGATACTGTAGAGCGTAACAAGATATGAACGATTAGTAGGTAAATTGGTGGAGTGTGCAGGAATGCGAATCTGGATTGATGCCGACGCCTGTCCCGGCGCGGTCAAGGAGATGGTTTTTCGCGCCTCTCGCCGGGTCAGCGTTCCAGTGACGTTGGTAGCGAATCGCCGGCTTCAACTACCCCTCTCCCCGCTGATTACAGCCATACAGGTCAGTTCTGGTTTTGACGAGGCCGATCACGTCCTGGCGCACCAGGCGAAAAGCGGCGATCTGGTCATCACTGCGGATATTCCTCTGGCAGCTCGACTCGTAGCGCGCGGGATTACCGCACTAAACCCCCGCGGTGAGGAATATTCCGCGGAGAATATTCAGGAGAGGTTGGCTTTACGCGATCTCAGGGAAGAGTTGCGGTCGGCGGGTGTGACGACCAGCGGGCCGACGCCCTACCACAATCGTGATAAACAAGCATTCGCCAACAGCTTGGATCGCTGGTTGACGCGGAATCGGGCGGGTCATTGCTAACCGTTGTAAAGTCCTCTTCACGCCGCAGAACGCTGTGATCTGTCTGCCATATAAACTGAGTCGTTTGCCAATCGTTTTTGTATTCGTGCGGGTTGGCTGACGCCGTCGATGGCGTCAGCCAACCCGTGCCAGATTATTAAAAATGAATGTAGGATCATGACCGCCATGGCGGGGGAATAAATTCGGTTTCGCCCGGAACTGGCGCAAACCGGCCCGCCGCCCAGTCCGTTTTGGCCGCTTCGATGCGCTCGCGGCTGCGGGCCACAAAGTTCCAATAAATGAACCGGCGTCCGTCCAGAGGCTCGCCGCCCAGCACCATCAGACGGACGGCGGTTTCGGCTTCCAGCCGCACCGGTTGACCGGGCGTCAAGATCGCCAGATGGCCGGGTTCGATCGGGATTTCCGCCACACGCAGCCGCCCTGCAGCAAGATATATCCCGCGCTCCGGGTAGACCGGCGGCAGTTCCCATTCGGCACCCGCCGCCAGTTCTATATCGGCCTGGAAGGTGGGTGAATAGGCGATGACCGGTGAGGTGAGATCAAACGCTGCGCCGATCAGCAGCCGGAGCGACAAACCCTTCGCTTCAAAAGCCGGGAGCGCTGTCGCCGGGTAATGATGAAACGCCGGAGGCATCTCTTCATGTTCAGCGGGCAACGCCAGCCAAATCTGGATGCCGTGCACCGGCGTCTGGCTGGCCCGAATATCGGCGGGTACCCGTTCCGAGTGGACGATGCCGCGCCCGGCCACCATCAGGTTGATAGCACCAGGTTCAATACGCTGGACGTAGCCCAGACTGTCGCGATGCATCATCGCGCCTGAGTACAAGTAGGTGACTGTGGCTAGGCCGATGTGGGGATGCGGGCGAACATCCCCCGTAGTTCCTTCACGGATGAATACGGCAGGACCCATGTGATCAAAAAATACGAAGGGACCGATTGACTGGGTCTCAGCGGCAGGCAGCAACCGCTGGACGGGAAAGCCGATATCGCTGGCTTGGGGTGAAATCAGGCGCTGAATGGCATTCATTTCAGGGTTCCTCTTGCGGATAGTGCGGCGCGCCGCCGCTCACAGTGATTCGATTGCAGCACAATCTATAGCAATCCTCTCTGCATTGCGGAGTCAAACCCCCGCTTTTCAACACATTCTCTGTAAAACAGGAGGATCTAGCCAATAGCCTGCCGGGGCCTCCGTTGAAGACTAGCCGGGTTCCGCCGCCGATTCGACGATTTGGCCGAAGCTCATCGCTGCGTCGTTGACGGGAAGACGTTCAGGCAACAGCGTCTCGAAGCCAGCGTCCGTGAGCTGTCGCAACGCCTGTTCGGTCAGGCAGCGGTTTTGAAAGACGCCGCCGGCGAGTCCCACCTGCCGAACTCCATAATTCCGCCGGATTTGCTCAGCTTGGCGCAAAATGAGTCGAGCCAGGCTGGCGTGGAAACTGGCAGCGCGGTCTTCGCGTGTGCGTTTGGCGTCCAGCAACGCCGGCAAAAGGGGTGCCCAATCGCCGCGCCAGAGGTTTTCTTCCCAATACAGCGGAATTTCAGTCTCCTCCCCCGAAACAATGCTGCGGGCTTCCAGGGCCATCGCCGCTTGGCCTTCATGGCTCTGTGTTTGTGCGATGCCGATCAGCGCAGCGGCGGCGTCGAAGACGCGACCGATGGAAGTTGTCGCCGGACAGTTGATCCGGCGCTCCCAGGCGATCCGGGCTAAACCGCTGGCGGCGGGTTTATCCGGCCAATTCAGACCGATTTCCCAACACATCGCCAAGGCGCACCGCCAGGGATCGTGACTGGCCTGGTCGCCACCGATCAAGCGGAACGGGCGCAGGCTGGCGACCCGTCGCCACTGTCCTGGCGCGCCCAGCAGCGCCTCGCCGCCCCAGAGTGTTCCGTCCGCGCCGAAGCCCAGCCCATCCCAGGTGAAAACCAGCAGCGGCGGATCGACAGTGAACTCGCCAAACAGCGCCGAGGCGTGGGCATGATGATGGAAGACGCGCTGAATGTCGTCGGCGCGACCCCGCGCCCAGCGCGTCGAGAAGTAACCCGGATGGGCGTCGCATACGATGCGCTCCGGCGAAACGGCGTAAAGCCGACTCAGATCTTCAATGACTTGTTCGAAAACCTCCAGGCTTCGGGGCGCGCCCAGATCGCCCAAATGCGGTGAGATGAGAACCCGGTCGGCGACGGCCAGAGCGATAGTATTTTTCAGGTCCGCGCCCAGCGCCAGGGTCGGCCGGCGGACTGGCGTTTTTAGCCGCAGTTCGACAGGGGCCAGGCCACGGCCCAGGCGCAACGGCCTTGGTTTGCCCGCCAGCCGCCGAAACACTGAATCATCGGCTGGACGGCGGATGGGCCGGTTGTGATGGAGAAAGGCGTCGGCCACTCCTCCCAGTCGTTGTTCCACGCTGTCCGCATCGGTTAACACCGGCTCGCCGCTGAGATTCGCCGAGGTTGCGACCAGTGGCCCGCCGAAATCGGCGCTCAACAGGTGATGCAAAGGACTATAAGGCAGCAGGAGACCGACTTCCTTCAAGCCGGGGGCAATCGATGGCGCGAGCATGACGCTGGGCGATTTCGGCACGATGACGATGGGGCGTAGCGGCGAACACAGCCATTCCCGTTCACTGTCATCGAGCGCGGCGATCTCCGCCAGCGTATTGTTGCGCCAGGCGCTTTCGGGCAGCAGCACCGCCAGGGGTTTGACCGGTCGATGCTTGCGTTCGCGCAACCGCTGTACGACCGCTTCGGAGCGCGCGTCGCACATCAAATGGTAGCCGCCCACTCCCTTGACGGCGACGATCAAGCCGGTTTGCAAGGCCTGGACGCCAGCCGCCAATGCGGCTTCGTTATCGGCAACCGGAGTCCGGCCCGTCTCCCGGAATTCCAGCACCGGTCCACAATCGGGACAGGCCAGCGGCTGGGCGTGATAGCGCCGGTCCGCGGGATTGTCATATTCCGCCTGACACGCGGCGCAGAGCGGGAAATGCGCCATCGCCGTATGAGGTCGATCATAGGGCAGCCGGTCGATGATCGTGTAGCGCGGCCCGCACTGGGTGCAATTGGTGAATGGATAGCGGTAGCGCCGGGCGGCAGGGTCGCTCATTTCTTTCAGGCAATCCGAACAGACGAAGTGATCGGGGGGAATCGCTACCGATCCTGGTGCTCCGGGCGCGCTGGCCTGAATACTGAATTCGAGGCAACCGAGGAACTCGGCGTCTTCGATGCAGGGCGCTTCGGGTTGCGCCAGCGGCGGCGCTTCCGCGTAGATCGCCTTGATGAACCGGCGGATTTGGGCAGGTTCGCCCTCGACATGTAGATCGACTTCCCCGCTGCGGTTCCGCACCCATCCGCACAGATCGAGCCGCCGGGCCAGTCGGCAGATGAAGGGCCGGAATCCGACGCCCTGAATTCGGCCCTGAATCCGGATGCGTTGCGCAATCTCCAGCCCCATCACTGTGCCGGTATCTCCATGGTCGCCGGTTCAAACCTTGGCGATTTCGCAAGACGTGGCGTGTTTGCGGACGCCGGACGCCCACCAGATGCGGCAGGCCCCTTCGTCCGACACCATACAAGGACCGACCGGCGTGCGCGGGGTGCAGGGCGAACCATAGATGCGGCATTCCGGGGGCGTAATTTTACCCAGCACCACGCAGGCGCAATCGCAGCCTGGCGGCATTTCCCCGATTTTTCTCCGCCCCGTCGCCGGCGTTTCGGGAAAATGCTGGCGGGCGTCATGTGCTCTCCAGCGGTCCTTGAGCGCATAGCCGGAACGTGGAATAGTGCCGATGCCGCGCCAATTGGCATCGACCATCTCAAAACACTCAGCCAGAAAGCGGCGCGCCACTGGATTGCCGCCGGGCTTCACCGCGACCGCATAGCAATTCTCACGCATCGGTTGACCGTCGCTGATCTGTCGTAGCACCGAATAAATAGCCGCCAGCAGGCTGTCGGCGGTAAATCCGGCAATGGCCGTGGGAATGCCATGGCGGGCCGCTACGAAATCCCACTCCTCGGGACCCATCACGGTGGAGACATGGCCCGGCGCAATCAAGGCGTCCAGACCGGCATCGCTGGACTCCAGCAGCATCGCCACCGCCGGCCAGGTTCGGCGACCGCTCATCAGCAGGAACAGATTATCGGGTAGTCCTTCGGCTATCAGGGCAGCGATGGGCGCCAGCGTCGTTTCAAAACCGACGGCGTGAAAGATCACCGGTCGCTCGGGATGCTCACTGGCGACGCGCAGCGCATCCCGGGGCGAAGCGATGGGCCGGACATCTGCGCCGGCGGCCCTGGCTTCTTCCAGCGAGCGCGCCTCGTCCCGTGGCGCGTTGACCGGCACCCGCAGCATGTCGCCGAAACTGACTAGGGTAACCGCTTCCCGCAAAGCCCACTGCATCGCCTGATAGAGGTCTTCCTCAGGGCAAATGCACACCGGACAGCCGGGGCCGGGAATCAGGCGGATCGTGGCCGGCAGCAGGCTGCGCAAGCCGGCTTGCGCAATCGAGCGTTCATGGCCGCCACAGACGTTCATGATACGAACGAGACCAGGCCGATGGATCGCCCGGATTTTTTCCAGCCAGCGCTGGGCGCGGTCAATCATCTGCGACGCTTCCGGCAATGAATTTCATGGAGTGGGTGCACCCGTTGACAGAATTGGTTACAGCCTGATCGATGGCCGGTCGGCGTTGCTATTCAACGGCCAGATCAATCCGGTCGAATTGCACCAGGCCATCGGCTTTCGATACGGAGGCGCGGACAATCACGCCGACCAGCGGGTCGTGCACCACCGTCCATATCCGGTCGGTCTGACCGGTCACGACGAAATCCGCCGCCGGGATTTCCGGCAGCGAGACACAGGCGTGGTCAACCGGGTTTTGGATATACAGCGCCCCGAATAGGGCTTTATAGCGGTCCGCTACATGTGATTTCAGTTGATCTTCGGTCATCGCGATCTCCGTGTGGGCGGTGGAGGCGGCGTGCAATATTTCCAGGGAAAGCAGTGTTACGCCTAACATGATAGCTGCCAGCGACGCGGTCCACCGGCGCCATCGGCCATCGGGCTGGCCTGATTTCGTTGTGATCATGGGTCAGCATACCTGAAGGTGTTTACTTTTCTTGATCTGCGTAATCTGTGACGCATTGAACGTCGGCGAACTGTCCGCCGGGATTTTATGGGTGCCGTTGACCATGATATTGCTGGCGCTGGTCTCATGAACCGGCGAGTAGCTGGAGGTGAGCAGGACATGTCCCAACTCGTGGGCCAGCGTATACATGGTGCCGGTGGCGGACACAACGACCGCCGGTTTTAGGGGCGCATGTCCGGCACAGCCGGCCAGCGTATCAGTCGCGCTGGTCTTGATACCACCGACGATAAAGACCGCGATGCCACTGAAAATCTTCGCCTTCACCAGATCGAACAGGTCATCCTGTTCGGTGTTGTTCTGGTCCCACTTGCAAGCGCCGTCAATGACGTCCAGCTTGACTTGCTGTGCCGCGCTGAGGGCCAGGCATTGTTGTTGGCCGATGTCGAAATAGATACCGTTGGAGCCATAGAGTTTTTCCGCAAATGTGATCGCCTTGCCATAATCGAACTGCGGCAAAGCCAGGCTGAAGATGTGAACCAATAAACGCTGGTCGCATTTGTTACCGTGTTTATCTGTCTTCATGAGGTTTCTCCAAGGCAAGGGGAATCGGAACTGGATAGAGTTCCCCAATCGAGGTGTTTGATCATCGTGGGCCAGGTTTCCTGGGAAAGGATTGCGTCTGGTTCAACTCTAACAAATTCTTTGCCAAAAACCGAGCGAAGCACTCTGTATTTTAAAAATTTGAATTTTATAATTTTTTTAATTCTTTGCTCAAAGGGTTTTTGGATCTTTTGACGAAGAGGGGACTTTTCGGAGAGCAGGGGCTATGGACGGGTGAAGTTGAACCACTCGCAATGGACCAGGCTTGTCATTTTGACCCACCAGAGCCGTGTGGAACTGGGACTGCTTTGTCAAGGAAACCGTTTAAACTATCAATGTCATGACGCAGCCAGCGCCGACTTGCCGGCGCCAAAACCGGGTTTATGAGTAGCAGCGGATATTGCTGACGAATGCAATGTACAATAAATCTAAGGCACTGGGTGAAAAGCGATCACTCGCCCGATATGATTGATTACTGGCGTCAGGCTGAGATCATACAGTGAAGCCGGCATCGTGCTGGTGACCGAGTGCTGGCAACTGTCCGGCGCATAACCTTCATTTACTAGCTTTGGATTCATCCAATCATGTGCCTAGCCATTCCGATGCAAATTACACAAATCGACGGCTTCGAGGCTCGCTGTTCGGCCAAGGGAATCACACGCAATGTCAGCCTGTTCATGTTGCAGGACGAGCCTATCGGCCTTGGAGACTGGGTACTGATCCATGTCGGCTACGCTATTCAGAGAATCAGCGCCGAAGAAGCCCGGGAATCCTGGGAACTCTTCGATCAACTGCCAGCCGGAGATGAACTCGACTTTTAGCCATTTCAACATGACCTCTGTATTGCCTCGCCAACTGCCCCCGGTTTTGTTGACCCTCATGGCCGGACTCCTGCTGGGTTGCCATGCGCTGTGGGGCTGGGTGCCGATTCTCGATAGCGCCAACCTTGCCTTCCATGAGGCCGGACATCCCCTGTTCGGACTCTTGTCGGTTCGGCTGGCAGTCTATGGCGGGACCCTGATGCAACTATTGATACCGGCCGCTTGCGCTTGGGAGTTCTATCGCCAGGGACAACTCTGGGGCTTTTATGTTTGCCTGATCTGGATTTCGGAAAATGGGTTGAATATCGCCCGCTATATGGCGGATGCTCGCGCCCATGAGTTGCCGCTGGTCGGTGGAGTCGACCCGGAGGATTTTCACGATTGGACGGAAATCCTGAATCGGTGGGGTTTGCTGAACCAGGATACTACCCTGGCGTTTCTGGTTCGGGCGGGAGCCGTGGCGCTGATGGTTTGGACGCTGAAGCAGGCGTGGACACGCCGAACAGATGAAGATGGATCGTGAACGCGTTGAAATTCGCTGAAGGATTGACCTTGAAACCCTGCCATGCTTGGAGAATGACTGATGACCCCGACCATTCGTGTTGTCGCTCGCTTGAGGGCTTGCCCGGAGACCGTAACAGCGTTGCAAACGGTGCTGCTGAGCTTGATCGAACCAACTCGCCAGGAACCGGGTTGCTTGTGCTACGAGTTGTTGCAAAACGCTGTCGATCCGACCGATTTTACTTTTGTTGAGGAGTGGGTGGATGAAACCGCCCTGGAGGCGCATTTCACTACGCCACACTTGCAGGCGGCGCTGGTCCAAGCGTCGGCGCTGTTAGCGGCGGAGCCAGAAATTAATCGCTATACCGTGATCGCATAGGTCTTGTATGCGTACGTGGATTGGCCATTGAATCGTTGTCCGTGCAGTGGGAATTTCCCCTATGACTATTGCTGTTGCAGGTAATTTCTCGATGAGGCCTCGCTCAGAGTGACGCTGTCGTCATGATCGGTGGCGACTCCCGGTTCTCAAATCGCACCAGTACGCCAATCCGCTGTTCGCCCATGGAATCGAACTCGATCAGCGAAATGATTTCGCCCGGTTCTGACGAGTCCGGGGACAACTTGATGCCAAGCCGGGTCAAGCGCATGACTAGGGGACGCACCTGCAGATAAATCTCCGGCTGGCCCAGCACCTGCCGAATCTGCTCCAAATAATCATCCAGTGTATTTAGAGGCTTACGTGCTGCAACCAAATCCTCCTCAATCTGGAGCAACCGCTGCTCCAGCGCCACAACCCGCTGTTTATCTGCATCATCCGTCGATAATAGGGGCTGCAAACCCTGCGCATGGCCACGAAACGCCCGTAACTGCGCCTGCAACTGCCTCCGCTGCTCCTCCAGCGCACTGCGTCGCGTCCGCAACTCATTAATCCGCTCCAGCGCCCGTGTCGCTAAAAACACCAGCATCCGCTGTCTCAGTTCCGTGCGCAGTTGGATTTCGCTGGTGGCCGGGAAAAATAGCCGCTGCTGTGAAAAGCTGACCTGGATGCGCCGGACATCGCGCACCAGCACATCGCCACGGAGCACCGAGCCAAATGTCTCAGTCTCCCGTTTCACCATGAGCATCAACGCAAAACACTCCACGTGCCCATGGTCCACAAAAAAGGCACGAATCGCCGGATCCTCACTCAACAGGGTCCGCAAATCATCCACCGTGGCGAAAAAGGCGTTCACCTGCGGATTCTGTGACCAGGCATGCGCATCGAGCAGCACCGCAGGCGGTAGTTGTTGCAACACCCTTCCGGCATAATTCAGAGCAGTTTCCACTGCGTCTACCAGCTTCTCGGCATAGTTGCCGACCAACCGGATACGTGGCTCGCTGGCGTCCACGGCCTGCTCGATGGCGTCGTGCAGCGCCGCCAGCCGCTCTTGACGCTGGCGATATTCGGCCAGATGCTGCTGCGCGAACGCGGTCAAACCAGCGAAAACGTGTTGTAGTAAGCTTTGGCTGTCGGTCATGTCCCCGTGCTCCCAGCTCCTCTTTTGCCACCGGGCGAGGAGTGAAGTTATTCCCCATCGCTCCCAGCCTTATCGCTGCTCAGAACTATCCTTCCAGTCGCCGGTACAGTGGACTCGACCGGGGAAAATGCGCCCGCAGAAAATCCATTTGATCTGCCAGCACCCGCCGGCCTTGCAAATACACATACTCGGCGTGATTGGGGGTGAACGGGATCGCCAGCAACTGCATCCTGGCCTGCTCCGGGGTCCTGCCGCCCTTACGGTGATTACAGGGCTTGCAAGCCGTCACTACATTATTCCAGTGATCAGCGCCGCCCTGGACGAGCGGCCGAACATGGTCGCGGGACAAATCACGAATCATGAAGCTTTCGCCGCAGTACAGGCAGGTATTGCAGTCGCGCCGGAACAGTGAAACATTCGACAGGGGCGGTGCATAGTCTTCACGGGCGCGCAGCCGGGCGTAAGTACCACCTTGGGTGGCGATAATGGAATTGACTGTGACCACACTGCGCTGCCCACTGCGAGCGTTAACGCCACCGCGCACTGTATAAAGAACAATGCCGCAGGTATAGGCGACCTGTTCCGCATAGTAGAGGCGCACCGCCTGTTGATAATCGATCCATTCCAATGGCATTCCCGTCACATCCGTATGCAAAACCTGCTGTTCCAGCCCGTACATGCTTACACCTTTTTCTTTGCTCCATCTGCGCGCGGCATGATCGTTCACTGACATGAATATTTGTTGACGTAGAATAGACGCGAAAATGCCTGACCGGTTGCGTCCGCTCACGCCGGGCGTGTTTTAACTATGACCCTGTTGTGATGTTGCCAGTCTAGGCTACTATTCTACAAGTATTGTGCGTCGCCCGCCGCCGACGCGCAGGTTCGCCCGTTAACGGGCGCGGATTGAACCAGAGTTCCATTTCCAGGCGGGCGGGCGCCTGGAAGAATAACCACCAACGAGGACAACAATATGCCTGTTCGTATGGCCGTCCCGAAAGAAACTCTTTCGGGCGAACAGCGGGTCGCGCTGGACCCGACGATGGCCGAGCGTTTCGCCAAGCTCGGCGTGGAAATTCTGGTCGAAAAGGGCGCTGGCGTCAGCGCCTTTTTCGCTGACGACCTCTATGGCAAAAGCAGTCGGCTGGTTGATAGCGCCCAAGCCCTGTACACCGAAGCCGATGTGGTTTTCAAGGTGCAAGGCCCGACCCTGGAGGAAGTGGAGTTGCTCAAGGACGGCGCGATTCTGCTCGCCGTGCTGTCGCCGCACCGCAATCTGGACGTGGTCAAGCGGTTGCGCGACAAGAAGATCACCAGCTTCGCCATGGAATTGATTCCGCGCATCTCTCGCGCTCAGTCAATGGACGTGCTGTCATCACAGGCCGCCGTGGCCGGCTACTATGTGGCTCTGCGGGCCGCTATTCTGGCCAGCGGGTTCTTCCCCATGCTGACCACCGCCGCCGGCACCATCCGCCCGTCCAAGGTGGTGATCGTCGGCGCTGGCGTCGCGGGTTTGCAGGCCATCGCCACCGCCAAGCGCCTCGGCGCGATGGTGGAAGCCTATGACATCCGCCCAGCGGCCCGGCAGGAAATTGAATCGCTGGGCGCGAAAATGATCGACACCGGGGTGAATGCCGCTGCCGAAGGCGGTTACGCCCGGGAACTGACGGCGGAAGAAAAGCAGAAGCAGGCCGACGTCCTGGCCAAGCATGTCGCCGCCGCCAATGCGGTCATCACCACTGCGGCCATTCCCGGCCGGGCCGCGCCCAAGATCGTGACGACGGCGATGGTGGAAAACATGAAGCGCGGTGCGGTCATCATCGACCTGGCCGCGGAGTCCGGCGGTAACTGCGATCTGACCCGTCCTGGTGAGACCTACGAGCATAACGGCGTCGTGATTGACGGCCCGCTCAACATCCCCAGCAACTTCCCGGTGCCGGCCAGCGAGATGTACGCCAAGAACCTGTTCAACTTCCTGTCGCCGATGATCAAGGATGGCGCTCTTACTCTCGACTGGAATGACGAAGTCATCGCCAAGAGCGCTTTGACCCGCGACGGGCAGATTGTCCATGAACCCACCCGCAAGCTGGTCTCACCCTAACACCGGAGAAGCGTTATGGAAGTCATGAAGCAAGTAGTTGAGTTCTTCTCCCCGATTTACATCCTGATGCTGGCCGGCTTTCTGGGCTATGAAATCATCGCCCGGGTGCCGGTCATCCTGCACACGCCGCTGATGTCCGGCACTAACTTCGTCCACGGTATCGTGCTGGTGGGCGCGATGGTCGCCTTGGGCCAGGCCACAACCCCGCTGGAACAAGTGATTGGGTTCCTGGGCGTACTGCTGGGCGCGGGCAACGCGGTCGGCGGCTACTTCGTCACCGAGCGGATGCTCGAAATGTTCAAGAGCAGCAAGGGCCAGGAGAAGTAAGTCATGGGTTATCTGATTGAAACGGTTTATTTCCTGACGGCCGCGCTGTTCATTATCGGCCTCAAGCGGATGTCGCATCCGACTACCGCCCGCAGCGGCATTGTCTGGGCGGGCTATGGCATGGTGCTGGCGACGTTGTTCAGCTTCATCCACCCGCAGATTACTGAACACGTCAACGTCACGAATTATGTGCTGATGTTGATTGCGATCGCTATTGGTGGCGCGATTGCTTGGTGGGGCGCTAAGAAGGTGCCGATGACCGCGATGCCGCAGATGATCGCCATTTATAACGGCATGGGCGGCGGTGCGGCGGCGGCGATTGCCGCTGTAGAGCTACTCAAGGATCACGGTAACCAACTCCCGTCGCTGCATATCCTGCTCATGGCGGTAGCCGGCGCGTTGATCGGCGCTGTGGCCTTTTCCGGTTCGGTAGTGGCCTTTGGCAAACTGCAGGAACTCAAATTCTTCAAGGATGACGCCAAGTTTCGTTTCACGGGGCAACAAAAGGTCAATGCGGCCATCTTTGGCGCAGCGGTCGTGCTGGGTCTGGTCATCGCCCTCAGCCACAGCGCTAACGGCGCGTTGATCTCGGTATTTTTCCTGCTGGCGCTGGCGTTTGGCGCGATGATGGCTTTGCCCATTGGCGGTGCGGATATGCCGGTGGTTATCTCGCTGTTCAACGCCTTCACCGGTCTGGCGGTGGCGCTGGAAGGCTTTGTGCTCTCCAACTCGGCGATGATCATTGCCGGTATCATCGTCGGTTCGTCGGGTACATTGTTGACCCTGATGATGGCCAAGGCCATGAACCGCTCGGTGTCGAACGTATTGTTCAGCAACT
>CAZDVY010000020.1:0-28127 GCA_964508935.1 uncultured Candidatus Competibacteraceae bacterium
ACCGTCTGCGGGAACTGCGCCGACCGTTTGGGATACCCAGCGCGTAATTGCCGCAACAGGGAAATCAGCGTATCCCCGACCAGCGCGTCCACTTCGTCCAGCAGCAACACTACCGGCTGCGGCGAGCGTTCGCACCAGCGGGTCAGAAATTCCTCGACCTTCGTGCCCCCAGTGGACGTCGCGATAACTTCCCGGCCCAAAGCCGCGGCGTCGGCATCGCCGAGCTGGTCGCGCGCCCCACGGGAAATCTGTTCCACCGCCACCGCCATCCCCGGGTCTACCTGTTCCCGATAAGCCTGGGCCGGTTCCAGGTTGGCGTACACCGCCCGGTAGCGGCCTTCCCGATTCAAATAATCCGCCAGCGCGAGCAGGCAGGTGGTCTTGCCGGTCTGGCGGGGGGCGTGCAGCAAAAAATACTTTTCCTGGACGATCAGGCTGAGAATTTCGTCCAAATCCCAGCGATCCAACGGGGGCAGGCAGTAATGCTTATCGCCGCGGACCGGACCTTCGGTGTTGAAAAAACGCATGGCGCGTCTCCGGCAAAGCTGAGGTTGAGGCTGCGGACCAGCGGCAGCTTGGGGCCACTGATGGCGCATGGGTTCACTCCGGACGAGGCAGATCGGGCCGGGCCTTCACCGCACCCCTAACCGGACCGCCAGGTGGTACAGGTTGCTGCGGTCCAGGCCCAGATCCCGGGCCGCGGCCGCCCAGTTGCCCTGGTGCTGCTCGATGGCCTGCCGGATCAGGTCGCGTTGAAATTCCTCCACCGCCCGATGGAGAGTCTTCCCCACCGGGGCGGGGTCAACAGCGTGGAGATCGGCCGGCTGGGACACCGGGGGGGCTCCCAGATCCTCTCCCAGGTGAACGGGGTCGAGCCGGACCGGATCGCCCTTGGGAGCTTGGGACGCCGCCTTGAGGATTGCCCGGCAGAGCACGTTTTCCAGTTCCCGCACGTTGCCCGGCCAGCGGTAGCCGGCGAGCCGGTCCAGCGCCTCCGGGCTGATCCGGACGACTCCGAGGCCCAGCCGCCGGCGGGTCCGCTCGGCGAGATGGCCGGCCAGCAGTGGAATGTCCTCGCTCCGCTCGCGCAGGGGCGGCACCATGATCGGATAGACATTGAGCCGGTGAAAGAGGTCGGCCCGGAACCGGCCGGCCCGCACTTCGCTCTTCAGATCGCGGTTGGTCGCGGCCAGGAGGCGGGCGTTTACCTGGAACGGGGTGTTGGAGCCCACGCGCTCGATCTCGCCCTTCTCGATGGCCCGGAGCAGCTTCGGCTGCACCGACAGCGGCAGCTCTCCGATCTCGTCCAGAAACAGGGTGCCACCGTGGGCCAGCTCGAATTTCCCGACCCGCTGGTGGTGGGCGCCGGTAAAGGCGTCCTTGGTGTGGCCAAACAGCTCGCTCTCGGCCAGGGTCTCCGGGACAGTGGCGCAGTTCAGGTAAAGCAAGGGGGCGTCTCGGCGCGATGAGGCCGCATGGAGGGCTCGCACGGTCACCTCCTTGCCCGCTCCGGTTTCCCCCAGGACCAGGACCGTCAGGTCGGACTCGGCGATCGTCCGAATCTCCTGCCGGAGGCGCTCCATCACCGCGCTGTGACCCAACAGTTGCCAGCTTCGTTGCCGCTCGGCTTCCCGCAGGAGATCGCGGGCGATCATCCCCTGCCGCCGCGCCGTGCGCTCCAACGCTTCCATCAGATCGGCCGCGTGCATCTGGGCACCGGCCAGCGCGCCCACGGCCCGGAGAAATTCCTGGTCCAACGCATCGAACGCGCCAGGGTCCAGGGCATCGGCGGTGAGGGCGCCCATCAGCCGACCGTCGCTGTACAGGGGGCAGCCCAGGCAGGCGTGGACGCGCCGTGCGGCGGCTCCAAACCCAATGATAAGACCGTCGAACGGGTCCGGCCGGGGGTCATCGGCCGCGAAACGCACCGGCTCTCGCGACTGGGCGATGATCGCCAGGCGCGGATGGTCCCCGAGCGCATACCGCCGCTCCATGGCCGCCGGGGCCAGCCCCCGGGCCGCCAGGGGCACGAAGGCGTCTCCATCGAAGCGGTGCAGCGCCGCCGCATCATACGGAATGGCCCGACCCAGCGCTTCCAGCAGTCGCTCGTAGCGATCTCGCGCCTTGAGGGCGGCGGTCAAATCCAGGGCGATGCTGACGAGGGTGTCCAGGGTGCCCATGATGGCCGTGTCGGGTTTGATTGCTTGATAAGATAAAGATTAAGGGCTTAAAGCGATCTGACGAGACGGAACCCCCCGTCGAGATGGCGTCTCCACGGGGCGTTCGGGTCCCGGTTGGCGGTGCGCGCCCACACCGGTCGGTAGAACCAGGACCCCCCTCGCACCGCGATAGCCGTCGTGGTGTTGTTTTCCGCGCATCGGGCCTCGGCCCCCCCGTACTTGCTGTCGTAAGCCGAACAGGTCCATTCCCAGGCGTTCCCCAACACGTCCAACAGCGCCCAGGCGTTAGCCTGAAAGGAACCCACCGGCGCCGCATACCAATATCGATCGGTGCATTGATGCTTCACCGTCCAGGCATGACCTCCCGGACCTGCGGTCTGGTCGGCAACATTGGCATATCGGCAGGCTTGATCCGGGTCATCCCCCCAGTACCGCGCGCTGGTCGTCCCCGCCCGCGCGGCATATTCCCATTCCGCCTCAGTCGGGAGTCGATAGCTTCGCGCCGTCTGCTTCGAGAGCCAGGCCGCATAGGCCAGCGCATCGTTCCAACTGACGCAGACCACCGGGTGTGCATCGCTGATTTCGTAGCCCGGCTGACGCCAGTCCACGCCCTCGCGCCAGCCCCACTTGCCCTCGGTGGCGCTCCAGGCATAACAGCCTTGCTCCCCGGTATTTCGTTCCGCCTCCGTCCGGTAGCCGGTGGCGCTCACGAACTGTTTGAATTCCCCAACTGTTACTTCGTACTTGCCGATCTCAAAAGCTTCGACACAAACCGGATGACGCCGCTCGTCTTGGTCCCGATCCTTCTCTGAAGCCGAGCTGCCCATCTGAAAACAACCCTTAGAAATTGGCGCCATCTCCGGCTCCAATGAGGGACGGGTTACCACTACCGGAGACGCCTCCACCACCGTTGGCGTCTCCGCAACCCGTGGCGTCTCGGTCACCGGCGGTGTCTCCGCAGTCGGGGTCTTCACTACCGGCAGCGTCTCCACCATCGGGGCCTTCACTACTGGCAGTGTCTCTGCAACCGGCGGTGCCTCTGCCACTGGCGGCGTTTCTACCATCGGCGGCGGTGCAACCGGCGTAACCGGAGATTCGGGTCGCTCTGGCGGGGATCGCAACCCGATCCACGCGCCACCCCACACCAAACCGATCAACGCCACGGCGAGCATTGCCAACTGCCAAGCCCGGTTCGACTGCGCCGGTCGTTCCCGGTCAACGCTCGGCTGCTGCGGCAGGAGAATCGTATTCTCCTCGCCCGGCAAAACCGGTTCCAGTCGCTGTTCCAGCGGTGGCCGTTCTGCGCTCTCCTCCGCCGCCAACACGGTTTCCAGTCGCTGTTTGAATTCCCCGATGGACTGCAACCGCTGTTCCGGCTCCAGCGCCAGTGCCTGGCCCAGCACCGCGTCGAGCGCGCGGGGTAAATCCGGGACGAAATGGCGGGCGGGTTCGAGCAAATCCGGTTGGCGGAGCACATCATTCTGCTTGCGATCCAGCGCGGGGGGCGGCCGTTGCGCCGTCAGCATGAAATAGAGCGTCGCCGCCATGCCGTAGACATCGGTCCACGGCCCTTGCCGGTTCAGGTGGCCGGTCAGGTATTGTTCGTAGGGAGCGTAACCCTTGGTAAAGATCAGCATGCTGCGGGTGTGACTGCCAGTCACCTGCCGCGCCGCGCCGAAATCCAGCAGAATCAATCCTTCATCGGTCCGATACAGGTTGTTCGGCTTGATGTCCCGGTGCATGAACCCGGCTTCGTGTACCTTCCGCAACCCGTCCAGCACCGGCAACGCCAGTCCGAGCGCCGAGCGCCACGGCAGCCGACCGTTGGGTTGCCGTTTCAGATAAGCGGCCAAATCCTCGCCTTCGACGTAGTCCATCACCAGATAGGCGGTCCCGTTCATCTCGAAGTAACTCAAGACCCGCACCACATGCGGATGCTTGACTTGCGCCAGCGTGCGCGCCTCCTTCAGAAAGGTTTTCAACCCATGCTCGAACGGTTCCTCATGCTCGCGCGAATTCAGCACCACCGTACTGCGGTCGGTGGAGCGCCCGACCAGTTCGCTCGGGTAGTACTCCTTGATCGCCACCTGCATCATCAGGGTCGCGTCGAAGCCGCGATAGGTGATCCCGAACCCGCCCTGGCCCAGCTTTTCCCCGACCACGTAGCCCTTCAGTTGCGTCCCGACCGGCAGCAGCGCCGCAGAACGATCCGCATGGGGTCGATACTTGCAGATCGGGCACCCGGCGGTCATATCTGACTCGCGCGGGTGAAAACAGCCCGGACAGGTCACCGTGCCAGGGTTGGGGCGGGTTTCATCCAACGGCTCAGTCATCCGGCAAATCCTCAAAAACAGTCACGTCGAGCGCTCGCCGTAGTGGCTCGATCAAGTAAACAATCGGGCGCAATAACGGTTAGGTTATTTCCAGTCCGCGTTCATCGTGGAACATCGTGCCCGGTCAGCCATCGTCCAGCTTTCCGGCGGTGAACAGCAGCAGGTCGCTATTGTTCGGGCGCTGGTGGTGGTGCGGATTCTCAACCGCATGGCGCAGCAGTACCAGACAGCGATCATCGTAGTCACCCACGACGAAAAGATCATCCCGACCTTCCAGCGGTTCTACCACATGCGCGACGGGCGCATCCATGAGGAAGCCGGCGAGGGGCGACCGGCGTGGGGGGCATTGTTGATGATAAAGAACCCCTCAAAATCTGACTGACAGCGTATTTAGTATAGCCTGTTGGCCTACTCACCCCAACCTCGCTTCTTCCCGACCTCCGCACCCGGCGCTCAGCCGGTTCTCGAAGCACCCGCCTTGTGGCGAGGCACGCGCCGCTCCCGCAAGCTCTGCTTGGCCTTTTCCAGCCGGGCCAGCAGCCCTGGTCCCCGACTCAACGCCACTCCCACCGCCAGTACGTCGATGATCGCCAGATGAGCGATCCGGGAGGTCATCGGCGAGTAGACGTCCGGGTCTTCCTCGACATCGGCGCACAGCGCCACCGTGCTCAAGCGGGCGAGCGGCGAACTGTTGGCTGTAATGCCCACCACATCCGCCCCCGCTTGGCGGGCATATTCGACGCTGCGCAGCAGGTCGCGGGTGCGTCCGGTGTTGGAAATCGCCACCACGACGTCGCCGGGCTGGAGCAGGGTGGCAGCCATGCCGTGAATATGCGGGTCCGAGTAGGCCACGGTCGGCGCGCCCAGGCGAAAAAACTTGTGTTGGGCGTCGGCGGCGGTGATGCCGGAATTGCCCAGCCCGTAGAATTCGATTTTCCGCGCGTTCGCCAACAGGTGAATAGCCTCGTCCAGCGCCGCCGCATCCAGTTCATTGCGCACCCGCATTAACGCCGCGATGGTGCGATCCAGCACCTTGGCGACCAGCGCGGAGGCGGGATCGCCCGCGCCGACATCCCGATGCACGAACGGCACCCCCCCCGCCAGACTTTGCACCAGCCGCAACTTGAATTCCTTGAATCCGGTGAAGCCCAGGGCGAGACAGAACCGCGCCACGGTCGGCTGGCTCACGCCCACGGCTCCCGCCAGCGCCGCGATGGACAGATTCATGATGCCGTCCGCGTGGCCGAGCACGTAGTCGGCGACGCGATGTTCGGCCTTGCTCAGTCGTTCCCGCGCGGCTTCGATCTGAGTCAGCAACGGAACGGTTCCCGGTTCGGTGGGAACCGACGCCGGCGAGCTGGCGGGGCCACTGGGGGATGTGCCTGAAACCTCATTGAAATCAGCCATGAAATCCCTCGATGAGCGGGTTCGACCGCTGTCTGATGTTAATGTAGTTTTTATACTATAAATGACCAAGCCTTGTCAGTAGCAATACTACCAAAAGTCGTGCCATTGTTGCGAAAAATAACTTTGTTTATTTGTTATAGATAGAAAAAATACTACTTGCTATCTATTAGTAATTTTACTACATTAATTCCGTGACTGCCGTTTCCGTACTTCCCCCGAAGCGCCAATCACAGTCAAAATCCGTTAAACAAAAACATCCATCGAGGAGATCTCATCATGTCGGATAGCGGATTGATTCTCACTGCGGTCGCCGGAATATTTTTCCTGCTGTTTCTGGTGATGAAGGTGAAATTGCACGCCTTCGTCGCTCTGCTGCTGGTCAGCTTGCTGGTGGGCGTCACCGCCGGTATGCCATTGACCGATGTCATCAAATCCATCGAGAAGGGCATGGGCGGCACGCTCGGGTTCGTGGCCGTCGTGGTCGGGCTGGGCGCAATGTTCGGCCAGATGCTCGAAGTATCCGGCGGCGCCGAACGGCTCGCGCAGACCCTGCTCCAACGCTTCGGCGAGGACAAGGCCCAATGGTCGCTGGGCCTGACCGGATTTATGGTCGCTATTCCCGTGTTTTTCGATGTCGGCTTCATCATTCTGGTCCCGCTGGTTTACGGGCTGGCGCAGAAAACCGGGCGCTCGCTGCTCTATTACGGCATTCCACTGCTGGCCGGCCTGGCGGTCACCCACAGCTTCGTGCCGCCCACCCCCGGCCCCATCGCCGTCGCCAACCTGCTGGGCGCGGATCTGGGCTGGGTGATCCTGTTCGGCATCATCGCCGGCTTGCCCGCCATGGCCATCGCCGGCCCCTGGTTCGGCCGCTGGATCGCCCAGCGCATCCACGTCGGCGTGCCCGACTACATGCAACTGACCCCCAGGCCGGCGGATCGGGAATTGCCGTCGTTCCTGGTGGTGGCCGGCATCATCCTGGTGCCGCTGCTGCTGATCCTAGTCAACACCGTCACCAACGTCCTGCTGCCGGCGGGCGATCCCATCCGGACGGCACTCGGCTTCGTCGGCCATCCCTTCGTCGCCCTGCTGATCGCCACCCTGCTGGCCTTCACCCTGCTGGGCACCCGCCGCGGCTTTACCCGCGATGAGGTGCAGAACATCGCCACCAAGGCGCTGGAGCCGGCAGGCATCATCATCCTGGTCACCGGCGCCGGCGGTGTCTTCAAGCAAATCCTGATCGACTCCGGCGTCGGCAAGGTGCTGGGCGACATGATGGCCGGCTCGCCGCTGCCGCCCATCGTGCTGGCGTTCGTGATCGCCGCGCTGGTCCGGGTGGCCCAGGGTTCGGCGACCGTGGCCATGATTACGGCGGCGGGCCTGATCACACCCCTGGCCACGACGCTGAATCTGCAAGGCCCCGTCCTGGGTCTATTGGTAATTGCCATCGCCGCCGGCGCGACCATCCTGTCCCACGTCAACGACTCGGGGTTCTGGCTGGTCAATCGCTACTTCGGGCTGGATGTGAAGGACACGCTGCGGTCCTGGACGGTGATGGAAACCATTATCGCCCTGGTTGGCTTCGCAGTGGTCTTCGCGATTGGCCTGTTCATCGGCTGAGCGGCGCTCCAGGAGACCCTCATGACCGACGAAACCGCTGTTGTCATCGGCGTCGATATCGGCACGACCAGCACCAAGGCGGTAGCCTTCAGCACCGCCGGACAGGTGATCGCCCATCACGCCGTCGAGTATCCGCTGCTCACGCCCACCCCGGCGGCGGCGGAGCAGGACCCGGAGGAAATCCATCGCGCCGTGCTGACCGCCATCCGCGAGGCAGTGCGCAAGGCCGGCGCCGCGCCGGCCGACGTGGTGGGTGTAGCCTTCAGCGCCGCCATGCACAGCGTGATCGCGGTGGGCGCGGATCACCGGCCGCTCACCCGCAGCATCACCTGGGCGGACAGCCGGGCGACACCCTGGGCCGAGCACATCAAGCGCGACCTGGACGGTGTAGCGATTTACCAGCGCACCGGCACGCCGATCCACCCCATGTCGCCGCTGGCCAAGCTGGTCTGGCTGCGCCGGGAACAGCCGGAGGTATTCGCGCGCGCGGCGCGTTTCGTCGGCATCAAGGAATACGTGTTCTTCCGGTTGTTCAAGCGCTACGTGGTGGATTACTCCATCGCCTCGGCCACCGGCCTGTTCAATCTGTCCCGACTGGACTGGGACGCCGGGGCGCTGGAAGTGGCCGGCATCACCCCGGAACGGCTGGCCGAACCGGTGCCCACGACCTTCCATCTGGCCGGGCTGGAGCCGGATTTGGCGCGGGAACTCGGCCTGCTGCCGACCACGCCGTTCGTGGTCGGGGCCAACGACGGCGTACTCTCCAATCTGGGGGTCAACGCCATCGGACCGGGCGAAGTCGCCGTCACCATCGGCACTAGCGGTGCGATGCGCGCAGTGGTGGACCGGCCCCTGACCGACCCGTCCGGGCGCACCTTCTGTTACGCCCTCACCGACCGGCACTGGGTGATCGGCGGCCCGGTCAACAACGGCGGCATCGTATTTCGCTGGGTGCGCGACGAGTTGACGGCGTCGGCGGTGGAAACGGCCAGACGGCTGGGCATCGATCCCTACGAAGTGCTGACCCGCATCGCCGAACGGGTCACGCCCGGCGCGGAGGGGCTGCTGTTCCATCCCTATCTGGCCGGCGAGCGCGCGCCGCTGTGGAACGCCAACCTGCGCGGCTCCTTCTTCGGGCTGGCCATGCACCACCGCAAGGAGCACCTGATCCGCGCCGTGCTCGAAGGGGTGATTTTCAACCTGTACAGCATCCTGCCCGCCGTGGAGGCGCTGATCGGCCCCACCCAAACGATGAAGGCCACTGGCGGTTTCGCCCGCTCCGGTTTATGGCGGCAGATGATGGCGGATATTTTCAATCGCGAGGTGGTGGTGCCGGAGAGCTTCGAGAGTTCCTGCCTGGGCGCGGCGGTGCTTGGCCTCTACGCGCTGGGCCGCGTCGATTCCCTGAACGTCATCGCCGGGATGGTAGGCGCGACTCATCGCCATACGCCGATTGCGAAGCATGTCGAAATCTACAGCCGGCTGCTGCCGATTTATCTCAGCATCCCGGCCAAGCTGGAGCAGGAATATCGCGCCATCGCCGCCTTCCAGCGGGAAATGTCCGTGACTGAACCGACCGGGGCCGTCGCGTCGCCCCCCATGACTCAGGAGGTATAACCATGACCCTTCATCCCATCGTGGCGGCGGTCACCGACCGCATCCGCCAGCGCAGCACGGCGACCCGCTCCGCCTATCTGGCGCGACTCGACCAGGCCCGCCGGGACGGTCCGACCCGTAAGGGCCTGTCCTGCACCAACCTGGCGCACACCTTCGCCGCCTCCGCACCGGACGACAAGGCCGTTCTGCGCGAGGCGCGCTGGCCGAATATCGCCATCGTTTCCTCGTACAACGACATGCTTTCGGCGCATCAACCGCTGGAGCGATTTCCGGCCCTGATCAAGCAGGCAGCGCGCGAGGCGGGCGCGGTCGCGCAGTTTGCCGGCGGGGTGCCGGCCATGTGCGACGGCGTGACCCAGGGCCAGCCAGGCATGGAACTGTCGCTGTTCTCGCGCGACGTGATCGCCATGGCGACCGCCGTGGCGCTGTCGCACAACACCTTCGACGCCGTGCTGTGTCTGGGCGTGTGTGACAAGATCGTGCCGGGCCTGCTGATCGGCGCGTTGCATTTCGGTCATTTGCCAGCGATTTTCGTTCCCGGCGGGCCGATGACTTCGGGCCTGTCCAACGACGAGAAGGCGAAAACCCGCCAACTGTACGCCCAAGGCAAGGTCGGGCGCGACGCGCTGCTGGAGGCCGAGTCCCAGGCATATCACGGGCCGGGAACCTGCACCTTCTACGGCACCGCCAACAGCAATCAGATGTTGATGGAGGTGATGGGCCTGCATCTGCCCGGTGCGGCTTTCGTCAATCCCAACACCCCGCTGCGCGATGCGCTGACCCAAGCGGCAGCGAAGCGTGCGGCCCGGATCACCGCACTCGGTGAGGAGTACCTTCCGGTCGGGCGGGTGATCGACGAACGGGCCATCGTCAACGGCATCGTCGGCCTGCTGGCGACCGGCGGTTCGACCAATCACACCCTGCACCTGGTCGCCATCGCCCACGCCGCCGGCATTACCATCAACTGGGACGATTTCAGTGAATTGTCAGCGGTCGTGCCATTGCTCGCCAGGGTCTATCCGAACGGCAAGGCCGACGTGAACCACTTCCATGCCGCCGGCGGCATGGGCTTCCTGATCGGCGAACTGCTCGACGCCGGGCTGTTGCACGGCGACGCGCTCACCGTGGCCGGCGAAGGTCTGGCGCATTACCGCGAGGAGCCGGTTTTGGATAACGGCGTACTGGCCTGGCGGCCAGCCCCGAAGCAGAGCGGCGATGGCAATGTGTTGCGTCCCGCCGCAAAGCCGTTCAGTCCCGACGGCGGACTCAAATTATTGAACGGCAATTTAGGTCGGGCGGTGATCAAGACCTCAGCGGTGAAGGCGGAACATCGGGTCGTGGAAGCGCCCGCTCTCGTGTTCGACAGCCAGGAAACCCTGATGGCTGCGTTCGACCGAGACGAACTGCGGCGCGATTTTGTCGCCGTGGTGCGTTATCAGGGGCCGCGCGCCAACGGGATGCCGGAACTGCACAAGCTGACTCCGCCGCTGGGTGTGTTACAGGACCAAGGCTTCAAGGTGGCGCTGGTCACCGATGGCCGCATGTCGGGCGCGTCCGGCAAGGTGCCGGCGGCGATTCATGTCACGCCGGAATGCCTGGCGGGGGGACCGCTGGCCAAGGTGCGCAACGGGGATGTGATTCTGCTCGACGGCGAGCGTGGAATTCTCGAACTGAAGGTCTCGGCGGCGGAGTTCGCCGCGCGTCAGCCAGAAGCAGTCGATTTGAGCGCCAACCAGCACGGTCTGGGCCGCGAACTGTTTGCCGTGTTTCGCGCCAACGCGGCCGGTGCGGAACAAGGGGCGATGACCTTTGCCGCGCCCAGGCCGAACGGATGATCGGGCAGTTGCTGGGGTTGAATCGAGCAGCGGATTGCGCCGATGCCGAACCCTAAAGCCCAGAGTGTCTTGTTGACTGGCGCTGGGTGTGTGCGAAGGCGTGTATGACTCCCAGTTGTTGGGCCACCTCCCGGGCAATGGCCAGCGTGGCTGTCAACCCGGGTGATTCAATGCCAAACAGATTCACCCACCCCGCCACGCCATGCGCTGCCGGTCCCTGGATGCAGAAATCGGCTGCGGCTTCCGTAGGACCACTGATTTTTGGCCGGATGCCGACGTAGCCTGGCTGGAGCGCTCCCTCTGGTAGATCAGGATAATAGCGGCGGATGGCCTGATAGAATTTCGCTTCCAGCCCCGTCTCAAAGGCGTAGTCCGGGGTCTCTGACCAGCCGCTGACATCCGGGCCAAACTTGCACTGTCCCCCTAAATCGAGTGTGGCGTGAATGCCCAGCCCCGCGTGATCGGGCATCGGGTAGACCAAATGCTGAAACGGCGCCCGCCCGCTCAGCGTGAAGTAGTGCCCCTTGGCGTAAAAAGCCGGCGGTATGGCGGCTACAGGAAACCCCTCGATGCGCCGCGCTACGTCCTGCGCAAATAATCCTGCCGCATTGACCACCCGGCGGCTCTGCACGGTGAACGGCGCGTCCCCGCCCGTCTCCAGGAGGATGCCACGGGCGGTGACGCGCCCGCCCATCACGGGCGTCCGGGTTACTAACAGCGCGCCGGCCTGTTCGGCATCGCCTAACAACGCCAGCATGAATCCATGGCTATCGAAGATCCCGGTGGCAGGGGAATACAGACCGGCCAGCGCGTGAACCGCCGGTTCCAGGTGGTGAATCTCGGCGGCCGTGAGTGGTTGCAGGGGGACGCCGTTAGCCGCCGCCCGCTGGGCGTAGTGGGCCAACACTGGCAGCTCCCCTGCATCGCAGGCCACCAGCAGCTTGCCGATTTGGCGATGGGCGATGCCGCGCTCAGCGCAATAATGGTAAAGCTGTTCCCGACCGGCCACGCACAGGCGGGCTTTCAGCGAACCGGGCGGATAATACAGGCCGGCGTGGATGACTTCGGAATTGCGCGAAGAGGTTTGCGTACCGAAGCGTTCTTGCGCCTCCAGAATCAGCACCTCATGACGGGCCAAGGCCAGCGCCCGGGCGACAGCTAACCCCACCACCCCTGCGCCAATGACGACGGTATCAACGATTTCCAAGGATCGAAACTCCTCCAGGGGTCACCCCTCGCGCTAAAATTTCCTGGCTTTACATTTTACCCGGTTTATGCAAGCTCACTGAACACGCCGGCTACACTGAGTCTATCGAGGTTCCCCCGATGCCCAATCCCCTCACTCCCCTCCTTGAACGCTACCCGGTATTGATTCTGGACGGCGCGCTGGCTACCGAACTGGAACGGCGCGGCTGTGACCTACGCGATCCCCTCTGGTCGGCCAAGGTGCTGCTGGAAAACCCGGAACTGATCGACCAGGTTCACCAGGACTATTTCCGGGCAGGCGCCGACTGCGTCATCACCGCCAGCTATCAGGCAACGGTGGCCGGCTTCATGCGGCGCGGCTTAACGCCCAAAGCCGCTCTGGAAACCATTCAGCGTTCAGTACGGTTAGCGGTCGAGGCACGCGATGCCTTCTGGCGGGATGAGGCGAATCATGGAAGCCGTCCCCGGCCGCTGGTCGCGGCTTCGGTGGGGCCTTATGGCGCTTTTTTGGCGGATGGCTCGGAATACCGGGGCGACTATTCGTTAAACGAGACCGAACTGATGGATTTTCACCGCCCGCGCCTGGCGGCGCTGCTGGCTGCTGGTCCCGATCTGCTGGCCTGCGAGACGATCCCCTGCTGGACTGAAGCCCGGGCCTTGGCGCGCCTTTTAGCAGAATTCCCGGAGGCCTGCGCCTGGTTCAGCTTCAGCGCCCGCGACGATGAGCATATCAGTCATGGCGAACGGCTGGCCGATTGCGTCGCCGGACTCGATGCCGTTCCTCAAATCGTCGCCATTGGCGTGAACTGCACGGCCCCCCGACATATTCCCGCACTGATCACCGGCGCCCGGGCCGCCACGCGCAAACCCATCGTGGTCTATCCCAATTCCGGTGAAACCTATGATGCGGCGCGCCACGCCTGGTGCGGCCCCGCCACGGTCGACGCCTTCGCTCGGGAAGCCCAGCGCTGGTATGACACCGGGGCGCGATTGATCGGCGGCTGTTGCCGAACCACGCCCGCCCACATCGCGCAGATCGCCGCCTGGGCGCGCGGGCTTCAGGCGTGATCCAGCCAATGATGCAACCCCTGCGCGTTCAGCTCGATATCCGCGCGCAGCACCTCGCGCCACTGTTCCCGTCCCAGCCGCCAGCCTTGCCGTTCCGCCTCAGCGTCCATCAGCGCCCACAGTCCCGCCAGAATCCGCGCTTCCCGGTCCAGCCCGGCGTCGCGCTCCCGCTCTGCGATCGCTACATGGGCGTCGATCAGCCGATGCAAGTCGCCACCCAGCCGTTGCACCTCGCCGACGCGGGCAAAGTGGGTCAGATAGACGGCGGCGGGCTGCTGGCGCAGAATCCGGTCTACCGAGTGATGCATCGCCGCCGGATCAAACTGGGTCGGAGTGGTGGTAGGCAGGATCGATGGTCGGCCAGCGACATCCAGTTCGCGGAACGACAGGCCAAAGATATCGCCGGTGAACAGCCCGCCGCTGCGCGGATCCCACAGGCACAGATGGTGACGGGCATGGCCGGGAGTGTCCCAGCAGACCAGGGGCCGGCCCGCCAGCTCGAAGGTCAACCCTTCCCCGGCAGCGATGATCCGGTCGGCCGGCACGGGCGTCGGTTCGCCATACAGCCGGTCCGCTTCCGCCGCGCCATAGACAGCCCGGACGGCGGCGAACAGTTTAGTCGGGTCCGCCATGTGCGCCACTCCGCGTGGATGCACCACCAGGCGCGCATCCGGGAAAGCCTGCATCAGGACTCCAGCGCCGCCAGCGTGATCGAGATGGATATGCGTCAAAAACACGTAGTCCACGCTGGCCGGGGTCAACCCCAGAGCATGCAGCGCGTCCACGACGCAAGCGCGCGATGTGTAGCTGGCGGTGTCGATGATGACGACGCGACCCTGCTCGACGATGAGATGAATAGCGGCCAACTGGGGGCGGAGATAACCGGAATCGAGGGCGTAAATGCCGTGTTCGTAGCGCAGCAACTCAAGCATGGGGGTTCTCATGGCGGCTTGGATGAGGGGGACAGCCCGGTAACGGGCGTTGCCTGAATGCGCACTATGCTAACATTTTGGATCACGTTTTCCGCCCCCCTTCTCGCGTGGGCCGCGGCTCTGGCGGGAGCCGGCTGGCTCGCCAGGCCCACCGCCCGGTGGCGACTGCTCGATCATCCCAACGCCCGCTCCCTGCATCAACACCCGATCCCGCGCACTGGCGGCTGGGCGGTGCTGGGCGGCCTGGTCATCGGCGGCGCGGGGTTGGCGCTATGCCTGCCCGATATTCGGCCCCTCCTGATGCCCTTGCCGGGGGGTCTCCTGCCGCTGGTCATGGTGTCGTGGTTCGATGACCGGCGCGGGGTGGCCGCTCGGTGGCGGTTGATCGTGCATGTAGGCGCGGCTACGAGCCTGATCCTGGCGGGTTTCACCCTCCCTCCTTTCCCACCGGGTCTGTCGGAACCCCTCCCATTTTGGGCGGTGACCGGCCTGACCGGGCTTTTCATCCTGTGGATGATCAATCTCTACAACTTCATGGACGGCATGGACGGTTTCGCCGGGGGTATGGCGGTCATCGGCTTTACGACGCTGGCCTGGCTGGGACGAGCCGATGCCGGATTCGCCGCGGTCAGCCTGACCATCGCCGCGGCCAGCGCCGGCTTTCTCGCCTACAATTTCCCGCCCGCCCGCCTCTTTCTCGGCGATACCGGCTCCACCGCCCTGGGCTTCCTGGCGGCGGCGTGCAGTCTGTGGGGCAGTGCGGCCGGACTGTTCCCCTTCTGGGCGGCGTTGTGGGTCTTTTCCCCCTTCATCGTCGATGCGACGGTGACGCTGTTGCGCCGACTGTTGCGCGGCGAACGGGTCTGGGAAGCGCACCGTAGCCACTATTACCAGCGGTTGGTGCTGCTGGGCTGGGGACATCGGCGCACGGTGCTGGCGGAATACGTTCTGATGCTGGCGTGCGCCGGTGCAGCAATGCTGACCGTCCAACTCCCGCCGAATGGAGCCTTCATGCTGGCAATCGGCGGCGTGTGCGTTTACGGCCTGCTGATAGGGAGTATTGGCTGGCTGGAGCAGCGATCGGCGCAACGTTCCCAGCGGGGCTGTTAGCGACCCGATGCGCTAATCGGGCCTGAAGCCGTTGAACCGATCTGCCGGGCCTCCTTCCACCAAACCGGACCAGGTCTGCTCAAAGACTGGCAAGTTCTATTAATAACTTGTTTATTAATCAATAAAAAATATCTTTGTTTGCTAAATTTCGGAGGTATTTTGCAGGAGGTGTCTTTTTGGTTTTATTTATCATAAGGTTATAAATTTCATGGAAAGCGTGTCTTTAAAATTTAATATTTAATAATATCAAATACCTATATCGATATAGCGAGATTTTCCCGATTTTTCGGATGCACATAAAGACATTTTCCGCTAAAAGCATGGTACTCTTCGTCCGACAATGTTTCAGGGAATCGGGATAACCGACTGCTTTTTCGGCAAAATTTCTGGTTTCCCCCCACCCATCCGTGGAGGTTGACTCTTGAACGAACGCAACGAATCTCGCCTCAAGGCCCGGGTTCCCCGCTCCAGGGTTGCCGGTTTCTCGCCGGTCGTTTTGATGGCGGCCTTAGCGTTGTCCGCCGGCCTTTCCACCCAGGCGGGCGCCAGCGACAAAAAAACGGTCAATGCCGCCAAAATGATCGACCGCCAGCAGGTCGGCAAGGCATCCTGGTACGGACCGGGATTTCACGGCAAAAAAACTGCCAGCGGTCAAACTTTTAACCAACATGCGCTCACCGCCGCCCACCCGCGTTTACCCTTGGGGACCCGGGCCAGGGTGATCAATCTTCACAATGGCAAGGAGGTTGAGGTGACGATCAATGATCGTGGGCCTCATGGGGGCGGCCGGATCATCGATCTCTCCCGCGCCGCCGCCAGAAAGCTGGCCATGGGCGGAACCGCCCGCGTCAGCATTGTGGCGCTCTCGAATTAGCCTGGGCGCTGCAGTGATTTTCAGGGATGCGCTTCACCACCTTTCTCCAGCGCTTCCCGTAAACATTGAGTGAGGGCATCCAGGGTATAGGGCTTCTGGAGGAACCCGCACCGACGCTGACCGGTGAAGCGCGGCGCCATCTCGGCCTCGGTGTAGCTACTGGTCATCACCACCCGCACCTGCGCGTCGAGGCGCTGCAGTTGCCGGAGCGTTTCCTCGCCGTCCATATCCGGCATAGTCACATCGAGCAGCACCAACACGATTTCCCCCCGGCGCACCTGATAGAGTTCCAACGCTTCCTGGCCGTCACTCGCCACCAGGGCCTGAAAACCGATCCGTTCCAGCATGCGCGCGCCCAGGGTGCGCACCGAGTCCTCATCATCCACCAGCAACACCATCCCTCTCCCCTGCCAGGCCCCCAGCGGCGCGCCAGTGGCCGGGGCCGACTGCGGACCCACCGGCGGAGCAGCGGGAAGGAGCACCTTGAAGGTCGTCCCCCGGCCCAGGACGCTGGTCACCTGTAACGCTCCCTGATGCCCGCGGACGATGCCCATCACTGCTGACAGCCCCAGCCCCCGTCCGGTGAATTTGGTCGTGAAAAACGGCTCAAAAATGCGCCGCCGGGTCTCCGGATCCATACCACAGCCGGTGTCCGACACCTCCAGCCAGATATACACGCCCTCCGCCAGGCGTTCCTCCCGATAAGCCCCGGTTAAATCGTCCGGGCGGCATTCCATGGCCCCGGTCGAGACCGTGATCACGCCGCTACGGTCGTCCAGCGCCTCGGCCGCATTGATCATCAGATTCATCACTACCTGGCGAATCTG
The DNA here is from genome assembly GCA_964508935.1 of uncultured Candidatus Competibacteraceae bacterium. Classification (GTDB taxonomy): domain Bacteria; phylum Pseudomonadota; class Gammaproteobacteria; order Competibacterales; family Competibacteraceae; genus UBA2383. The sequence continues at coordinate 17,010 of CAZDVY010000020.1, forward strand.
ACTAGGATCGCCGCGCAACAGCGGCAGGGCGTCCGCCAAATTCAGATTCAGCATCACTTTCTTGGACAGCGACGCCTTAAACAGCGACGTCATCTCGCTAACCAACTCGTTCAGCCGAAGGGTCTCAATGACGAACCGACCCTGCCCTGAATATGCAAGCATCTGCCGGCACAGTTCCGCCGCCCGCAGCGCGGTTTTCTCAATCGCCCACAAACTATCGCGAGCCGGAAACATCGATGGCAATTCATCCAGCGCCAGACTGGCGTTGCCCAGGATGATCGTCAGCAGGTTGTTGAAATCATGGGCAATACCGCCGGCCAGCACTCCCAGGCTCTCCAGCTTCTGGGTCTGCTGCATCTGCTGCTCCAGTTGCAAGCGCTGCTCCTCGGCGGCTTTGCGCGCCGTGATGTCGGTCACCGCCAGCATCAACAACGGCGCTCCCCGTTCGCGTGGCCCGTCCAGCGGCGTCTCCAGGATGGCCCCTTCCAGTTGCGCGTAAAACGCCGGCCCTTGGACACACTGAATCCGCGCCTCCAGGATCTTGCCGGCTGGACGGCGAAACAGCGCCCGATACCGGCCAAGAAACACCCTGCGATCCTCGTCGCCGTTCAGGACATCGGCAAACGGCCGCCCGATCAGTGGATGGCGGGACTGGCGCACCATCTGGCAAAAGGTTTCGTTCACCTCACGAATCAGACCGACTTCATCGAGCACCACATAGCCGATTGGCGCCCGGTGAAACAGCCGGAAAAACTGGTTCCGGGACTGTTCCAGATCCGCCATCAGCCGGCGCAATTCTTCGTTCTGAATCTCCAGCTCGATCTGATGCACTTGCAGTTCATGCACCAGCCGGCGAGCGGCATCGTCGGTCAGCTCCGGCGGGTCCGGCGGCCACGGCGCGGCGCTGGCTTCGGCCCGCTCCCGCAGGGTGGGAATCGGATTGAGCGGCTCGGTCACGGGCGCTCCTCCAGCATGCACATCGCCGCAAACCGCTCGGTGAAGTCATTGAAGGTCGCAAAGACCTGATAGGGTTGGGTCTCGCCCGGATGGAACAACGGGATGGCGCTGATGCGCAGCCAGCGGCGCTGGCCGCGCTGCGGGTTGAACACCCCCATCACGACCCCGGTCACCGGCTGACCGGTGCGCAACGCCACCATGGCCGGGTGCTGGTCGCCCGGAAAGGGTGCGCCGTCCTCATGAATCGCTTGCCAACGCGGATCCACCGACGTCCGGCCCATGAGCTGGTCCAGGGTCAACCCCAGGATGCGCTCTGCGGCGGGATTGGCCGACACCACCACGCCATTGGCGTCTTGATACACCACGCCTTCGGCCATGGTCTCGAACAGTTGGCGATAGCGTTCTTCACTGATCTGCGCCTGTTCGAGCGCCCGCTGGCGGCTGGATAAATCCAACACTGTGAACGTTGTTCCCTCCTCGGGCCGAGTCGGATTCATGGGCGATGAGCTGAGCAGCACCGGAAAAATATCGCCGTTCTTGCGCCGCCACTGGGTTTCCACCGTGCCTACCCCGTGCTGCTGAATCTGGGCGTACTTCTCGCGGCCCACCCGGGCAAAGACCTCCTCCGAGGGGTACATCAGGCGCGCGCTCTGGCCGACCAGTTCGTTCCGGGTATAGCCCACCATCTGACACAGTTGATCGTTGACCTCCTGAAACGTCCGGTTGACCACCCGGCCAATGCCCGCCGGCGTGGCGCGATACAGGCTCGACAACAAGCTTTCCTGCTCGAAGAGTGCCTGCTGGGTGTGCTTGAACAGGCTGATGTCGATAAAATTCAGCACCACTCCGGACACCGTGCCCACCCCGACGTGGTAGGGCAGAATGCGCATCAGCCACCATTCTCCGCTTTGGGTGCAGACTTCCAGCTCCTGATCGACCGCCTGCTCCGCCACCGCCTGGATGCGCTCGAACAAGTCGATCTTCGTCAGGTTATGCATCAGGTGGTTAGCGGGGCGGCCAATGTCGCTGTCGAGGATTTTAAAGATGCGGCGGATTTCCGGGGTAAAGCGGCGAATCGTCAAATTCTCGTCGAGAAACAGCGTACCGATCCGGGTGCTGGCCATCAGGTTATCCAGATCGTTGTTCAATTCGGTGAGTTCGATGATCTTGCTTTGATACTCGGCGTTGACCGTGTGCAGTTCTTCGTTCACCGACTGCAATTCCTCGTTGGTGCTTTGCAGCTCCTCGTTGCTGGCCAGCAGTTCCTCGTTGGTGGCCTGCAATTCCTCATTCGAGGTCTCCAGCTCTTCGATGGTCGCTTGCAGGTTCTCCCGCGAGAATTGCAGTTCCTGCTCCAGGTCATGAATGCGCTGTTCCGCCTCTTGCGCGACATCGTAAACCTGCGCACTGCTGTTGCCCGTCGCCGGCTCCTTCAAGGGCGGCGCGGTTTCCTCGATAAACACCGCCGCCAGCGCTTCCTGGCCCTTCTTGCCCGGCAACGGCCGAATGCGAACTTGAATATTCCGCGTCTCGTCGCGCCACTTAAGGCGGATGCTGGTGTATTTCAGCTCCTCGCTGCTCTTGAACACCTTTTGCAGGCCGGTCGCCAGCGGAATCGCCAGGTCTTTCACGGCGATTTTGGTGATGTCATTCATCAGCTTGCCCGACGACAGCCGGAAATAGCCGTCGGGTTCGCCCAGGATGTGCAACACCTCGAACGCCTCGTTGACCACCACGGCCAGCGGCACATAGTCGCCGGCCAGCGATTGTAAAAAGCGATCGAGCATTCGCTCCTCGTCCTGATTGCGCGGCCATCCGCCGCTGGCCGCTCGGGCGCGATGCTGCCAGGGCCGCACTTCCGGCACCGCCGAAAACTCCGCCCCCCGGGTCGGACGGCGCTTGCCCTTGCTCGCATAAATCTTGAATTTCTGATGCAGCGTTTCGTACAGATCCGCCGATTCGCCGGTCGTCTCGCTGCTGCCCAGCAGGAGAATGCCCTGGGGATTCAGCGAAAAGTTCATCAGTTCCATGGCCTTGCGCTGCAACACCGGCTGGAGATAGATGAGCAGGTTGCGACAGGACACCAGTTCGATGTTGGTGAATGGCGGGTCTTTGATCAGGTTGTGCTGGGCAAACACCACCATCTCCCGAATGGAGCGGTCGATTTGGTAATGCTCCTCGCGGCGATGGAAATACTTGGTCAGCAGCTTGGGTGACAGATCGGCGGCGATGCTTTCGGGATACAGGCCATTGCTGGCGCGCAGAATGGCGTCGCGGTCCAGATCGGTGGCGAAAATCTTGACGTTCAGCCGTTTACCCAATCGCTCAATCACTTCGCGGCTGAGCATCGCCAGGGAGTAGGCTTCTTCCCCGGTGGAACAGCCCGCCACCCAGAAACGGACTTCCCGGCTCTCGATGCGCTCAAACAGCGCCGGCAGATACTGGGTCTCCAGTTCATCGAACACCTCGCGATCCCGGAAAAAGCTGGTCACGCCGATCAGCAAGTCCCGGTACAGGGTCATCACCTCGCTGGAGTAGCTTTCCATGAATTTGACGTAATCGCGCAACTCATGGATCTGGTTCACCGTCATGCGCCGCTCGATGCGCCGGATCACCGTACTGGGCTTGTAGAAGGTGAAATCGACCCGGGTGCGTTCGCGCAACAGGGCGAAGATGCGGGTCAGGCGATCCTCATCGGAGATCAGGGTTTGCGGGCGATCGACCTTGGTGGCGTAGGGATGACGGGCGAAGGACAGTAATTTGGCCGGCATTTCATCGGGAGGCAGGATAAAATCGGCCAGCCCAGTGGAAATCGCCGCCCGGGGCATGCCATCGAACTTGGCCGACTCCTCGCTCTGCACCATGACCATTCCGCCGGCTTCCTTGATCGCCCGGATGCCGCGCACCCCATCGCTGCCGGTGCCCGACAGGATCACGCCGATGGCTTTCTCCGCCTGATCGTCGGCCAGCGAGCGCAGGAACACGTCAATCGGCAAGTTGAGTCCCCGGGAATGATCCGACTCGCTCAACAACAGCTTGCCGTGGAAAATCGACAGATTCTTCTTTGGCGGGATCAGATAGAGCGAATTGGCCTCGACCCGCATTCCCTCCTCGGCGCGGCGCACCGGCATGGCGGTCCGTTTGGACAGCAGCTCGACCATCATGCTCTTGTAGTCGGGTGAAAGATGCTGGATGACGATGAACGCCAGGCCGCTGTCGGGGGCCATGGGCGAGAAAAAGGCTTCCAGCGCCTCCAGACCGCCGGCCGATGCGCCGACCCCCACGTAGTAAATGGGTGTAGAGGGATCCGATTCGATGGGGGGAAGAGTTAACTCTGACATAGTGTTTTCAATCTGCGGTACTCGCGAAGCGTTGCGCGGGTTTAGGTTATCCTAGCGCTTTATTTGCCCCTGGTGAACAACCGGCCTGGATGAAGCGCATGACGACTCGTTATCTGGACGCTTTTTTTAAACCCGAAACCATCGCCCTGATTGGCGGCAGCGGCGATCGGGACGTTCTTTTGGCCCGTAATCTGATGCGGGGCGGCTTTCGCGGACCGGTGATGCCGGTCGACGCCCAGCGCTGGGCGCTGGAAGGCGCACTGACCTATCCCGATGTCGCCAGCCTGCCTCTCACCCCGACCCTGGCGGTGATCACCCGGCCGGCGCCGGACGTTCCCCGCCTGCTCCTGGATCTCGGCAAACGCGGCACCCGGGCCGCGCTGATCGTCAGCGAGTGGTGCGGATTGTCGCCCCTGGAGCGGACTCGCCTGTCTCAGGCGATTCTGGACGTCGCCCAGTCCTATAGCCTGCAGGTGTTGGGACCAGGCTCTCAGGGTTTCCACATTCCCGCTGCCCATCTCAACGTCAGCCTCAATCACCAGCCGTTATTACCCGGGCAAATTGCCTTGATCAGTGAATCCGGCACCATTGCGCAAACCGCCCTCGACATGGGCAATCACTACGGCTTTGGATTCAGCTATCTCATTCACCTGGGGGAGAGTCTGGATGTCGATTTGGCCGATTTACTGGATTATCTGGCCGGGGATTACCACACCCGGGCGATTCTGCTGTACATCGAGCAAATTGGCGATGCGCGCAAATTCCTGTCCGCCGCGCGCCGCGCGGCGCGCCTCAAGCCGGTTATCGTCCTCAAACCGCGCCGGTTTCCTGAAGAACCCGATGATGCCGTGTATGCCGCAGCCTTCCGCCGCGCCGGATTATTACGGGTCGATGACAGCGACGAGTTGTTGCAGATGGTTGAGGTGCTCAAGGCGGCTAAACGGGTGCATAACGATCGACTGGCCATTCTCAGCAACAGTTCCAGCATGAGCCTGCTGGCGACCGACACCCTGTACCACTTTGGCGGGCGGCTGGCGCAGTTCTCCGAAGCCACCCAGCGCGGGCTGGAGCCGCTGATCGACGCGCAGGCGCTGCTCAATCCCGTCGATCTGGGCGATCCTGCCGACGCCAAAGCCTATGGGCAGGCCCTGGATCTGCTACTGGCCGATCCGGGCGTAGACGGCGTGCTGGTCATCAAGACGCCCAGCGCCTTCAGCCCCACCGAACCGGTGGCTGAAGCAGTGATCGAGCGGTTGGCCCACAGCCCCCGCGCCATCCTGGCCAGTTTCCCCGGTCCACGCACTGGCGCCGCCGCCCGCCGCCGCCTGCTGGATCGCCAGGCGCCGACTTACGAGGCGCCCAGCGCTGCGGTGCAGGCGTTCATGCGCATTGTCCAGTACCAGCGCAACCAGGCGCTGCTCATGGAAACCCCGCCCTCATTGCCGGAGGCGTTCACTCCGGACGTAGCCACGGCGCGGGCGATTCTGGCCCGGGCGCTGGCTGAAGGGCGCCGGCGGCTGGACGAAGCTGAAGCGTTGCAACTGCTGAACGCCTATAGCCTGCCGGTGATCGAGACCAGGCTGGCGCAGTCCCCTGAGGAAGCGGCGGCGATCGCCGCCGAGCAGCCCGGGCCGCTGGTCTTGAAAATCCTCGCCCCCGAGGTCGCCCACCCGGCATTGTTGGGTGGCATGGCCAGCGTTCTAAGCACGCCGGAGGCGGTGCGGCAGGCGGCGACGGAACGGCTGGCGCGGCTGCATGAAGTGGCCCCAACCGCCCGCTGCCATGGGTTTATTCTGCAACCGATGACCGCTCGCGACGGCGCTTATGAACTGACCCTGGGGGTGCGCTCCGGTGGGCGCTTTGGCCCGGTGATCTATTTCGGCCAGGGCGGCCCGGACGCCGCCGCCATTGACGATTTAGCCTATGGCCTGCCGCCGTTGAACTTGCACCTGGCCCGCGAGATCATGGCGCAAACGCGGATTTACCAGCGGTTGCGCTACAGCCTGCTGCGCCGGGCCAATCTCAATGCCCTGGCGCTGGCCCTGGTGAAGATTTCGCAGATGGTCATCGATCTGGGGGAACTGGTGGCGCTGGACATTAACCCCCTGTGGAGCCACGCCCAGGGCCTGCTGGCGCTGGACGCCCGGGTTGATGTAGCTCCCGCAGTCGGCGATCCGGCTCAGCGGCTGGCGATCCGCCCCTATCCCAAGGCGCTGGAAGAGACGTTCCGGCTGCCTAACGGCCAAACCTTGCTGTTGCGCCCGGTCTTGCCGGAAGATGAACCGGCCCTTCACGCCCTGGTGGCGCGCGCCTCACCCGACGACCTGCGGCGGCGGTTCTTCCAGCCGATCCGGCAACTCAGCCATGAAATGGCCGCGACCCTGACGCAGATCGACTATCACCGGGAAATGGCCCTGGTCGCCGTCGGCCCCGGCTTGCCCGGTCAAGCGGTCGTCTACGGCCTCGTCAACCTCAGCGCTGACCCGAACAGCGACCGGGCCGAATACTCGATCATCGTCGATCGGGCGATGATGGGACTGGGGCTGGGCCATGGACTGATGCGCCGGATCATCGACTACGCCCGGGCGCGGGGGATTGGCGAGATTTACGGTGAGGTGCTGCAAGAGAACCAGCCGATGCTGCGTCTGAACCGGATGCTGGGGTTCGCGGTTCACGCCGACCCGGACGACCCCAGTCTCAAGCATGTAGTGTTGAAACTACACCATATTGGCATGTCAGCAGGGTAAGAGCGAGACCATGAGTAAACAACGGCTGTTGATCGTCGATGACGAACCGGATTTTGGCCAGATGGTGGCCCAGGTCGCGACGGATTTGGGGTATGAAACCCGGGTGACCACCAACGGATACGAGTTCCAGACCGCCTATCAGGAGTTCCAGCCGACGTTGATTGTGCTGGACATGGTGATGCCCGAGATGGACGGCAACGAGCTGGTGGTATGGCTGATGGAGCAGGGCTACGCCGCCGGGCTGATCATTATCACCGGCTATAGTCCGGACTACGCCAAGGACGCGCAACTGCTGGCGGAATTCAAAGGGCTACGCTCGGTCATCACCCTCGCGAAGCCGATCCGTATTGCTCAGCTCCGCGAGGCCCTGAGCCGTGGGTCGGGAGGATAAACACAGCAAGCGCGGCTCCAGCGAGAACCCTTGAGGACTCCGCTGATGGTGCGGGTTAACCGGCCGTCTGGCGGGTGGACGGCCATTCGACTTCCCGCAATTGTTGCGTCCATGACCGGGCGTATCGCCCGCCGCGCGCCAGCAATTCGGCGTGGCTGCCCGATTCGAGGATGCGGCCCTGTCCCATGACGTGAATGACATCGGCGTGCAGGGCGGTGGTAAAGCGGTGGGTGATCACGATGGCGGTGCGTCCGGCGGCCAGGGTGCGAAACCGCGCCAGCCAGTCGGCCTCCGCCCAGGAATCCATGGCGCTGGTCGGTTCGTCCAGAATCAGCAGGGTGGACCGCCGCAGAAAGGCGCGGGCCAGCGCCAGCCGCTGCCATTCACCCACGCTCAGTTCCGCGCCGCCAAACCACTTGCCCAGCACCGTCTCATAGCCTTGCGGCAGGCGCCGAATCGGTTCCTCGGCCCCGGCGGCGCGGGCGGCGGCGGCCAGCGCCTCGGCGTTGGGCGCGGCGGCCAGGTCGCCGCAGGCGAGGTTGTAGGCGACGGTGTCGTGATAGTGCACCGGCTCCTGAAAGAGCACCGTGATCTGCCGGCGCCAGTCGGCCAGCGCCCGTTCCCGCAGGTCCACGCCATCCAGACTGACCCGGCCCGCCTCCGGGTCGTAGAACCGGCATAACAATTTGATCAGTGTGCTCTTGCCGGCGCCATTCTCACCGACGATCGCCACGATCTGGCCAGGAGGGATCGTCAGATCGAACCCCTCCAGCGCCAGCCGCTGGCTGCCCGGATAGCGGAAGTTGACCTTCTCCAGCCGGAGGGTCCCCAGCGCGCCCGGTGGGAGGGGCGCGGGCCGGGGCGGGTCCGTGACCTTGGGGCGCAGGGCCAGAAATTCGTGCAGGTTTTCCAGGAACAGCAGGTTGCTGTACATCTCGCCAACGCTGCCCAGCGCGGTGCGCATCAGCCGCTGGCCCTGGCTGAACACCTGATAGAACAGCGCCAGATCGCCCAGACTGGCCGAGCCTTGTGCCAGCCGCCCGACCATCCAGACGATGGTCAACCCCATGGCCAGCAGGGCGATGGCGTCCGCGCCCAGTTCGGCCAGCATCTGCTGGCGGGCCAGTTGCAGGCGCTCGCCGCGCAGTTGGCCGCGCACGGCGCGATAGGCGGTCCGCAACGAGTCGCCGAGATTGAACAGGCGCAATTCCGCCGCCGCCCGGTCCCAGGTCAGCATCCAGTCGTAATAGTTCGCGCGGCGCTCGTGGCCGGTATTGCGGAGGCGCCACCGATGGAAGCGCACGATGAATTGGGCCGCCACCCCCAGCGCCGGCAGCGCGCCGCCGATCAGCACCAGCGGCAGCCAGGGTGCGTAGCTCCACAGGACACCGGCCATCGCCAGCAGGGTCAGGCCGTTCTGCGCCAGATGGCCGAGGTTTTCCAGCAGCGCCTGCGGGCGGCTGAGCGCATCTACCCGGGCGCGGTGTAACTGATCGTAGTATTCGGCGGTTTCGTAATAGCTCAAGTCCAGGCGGATCGCCTGGGCGTGCAGCAAATCGTCGAGGTGATCCTGCAGCCACTCCGCCTGAGCAGTGCGCACCCAGGCGGCGATGCCGCGCAGCGCTTCGCCCAGCAGCAGCAACCCGGCCATCAGCGCCACCCAGAGGAGGGTTTGCCGCAGCGCCGACCCGTCGTCCGGCGTTTGCAACGTGAGGACCAGGCTGTCCACCAGGGTGCGGGTCAGCAGCGCCACGGCGACGGGCAGCAGGCCCTGGACGATCACCAGCGCCGCCCAGGCCAGCGTCCAGCCCCGGGTCGCCCGCCATATCAGCCCCAGCCCCCAGGGCAGATAGGGCAACTGCGCCCACGCCTTGCGGAATCGCTCGACTAAATAGGTGGTGCGATTCGCTTTTTCCAACCTGATCTCCCTGATCGGCCAGGCAGGCGACCCATCGGCCAATTCCCGAATGCTACGCCGCTTCGAGCAGGCCGCTGGCGAGCATCTCGTCCGCCAGCCGCAGGAGATCGGCCTCCAGTTGCGCTTCGGTCACGTCGAACTCCTCCAGCATCCGGGGAATGACCGCCGCCAGCGCGCCTTCGGTCTGGAGCAGTTCGAGGAAACGGCTGCCCACCGGATCGAGGCCGAAGTAGGTTCCGGATTGAAGGTTGAGAAGGACGGTTTCGTCGCCGACCTGGCGAGTGACTACCTGATCGGGAATTTTCAAATGAGCATCACGGGTCAACACAAATCCTCCGGCAGGTTGCGGTCGGTTTACCGGAACGGCACCCAAAATTTTCCAGGGTCGTATTGAAATTCATGGGCTTATGACTCATTATCCTGATCCAACCCGCCGGAATCCCTCATTTTCAAAATGGCGATCAAACCCAAAAACCTCCTCGATCTGCTGTTCGCCGATGACCAGAAACGACGTGACATACACCAGGCTTAATTGGCGAGAGCTGCGTTGCAGCAATATGTCCAGCGCTCGGTTGTGCAAGTCCTGATCCACCCAGATGACTTCGAGCAACGGCGCGAACTGTTCCCGGAAGCCTCGCACTGCTTCAATACCAAGCCGGCGACCTAATAACGCATAGGTTTCCACCAGCACGTAGGATGTGGTTAGGAGCACTGCCTCGCGCGCCGCCAAATGGGCAAACGCCAGCTTCGCCGCCGGATGCGCCTCATCGGTCGCCACTAGCAGCGCCAGGATCGCCGAGGTATCCACGAAGGCCCGGTTCATCGGTAGCTCTCGTCCAGAGAGTCGTCATGGTCGGCTGCCAGGTTCGTGGCGTCCGCTCGATCCCGAAAGCCGCCAATCAAGCGAGCGGCTTGCTGATAAAGCCGGCTACGAGCAGTGCTTGGTCGCTCTTCGGCGTGGCCAGCCAACAAGGTCGTTAAAGTGGCGATCAACCGCCGCCGTTCTTTCGACGACAATTGTTGGGCTTCCACGACGATCTGTTCAACGGTACATGGCATAAATGACGGTCTCCGCATGGGGTGGAAATGATGACATTAGGTGTAAGAACCTGCTTCCAGCTTCCGCCAGACGGTTAACGGTTAAAGGTTTCCTGCATGCGGCTGCGAAAGCGCCATTTTATTCCGCCCGAGGCCCGACATTTTCAAAGATTTCTTCGAACGGAATCGAGACGTTCACCGCCGGGAACCTGCATTCCCCACAGCCGGGGAGATACTCGTGCAATAGCCAGTCGTTTTCCGGCGTGCGCCGGAATGTTTCCACCCGGCGCGCTTCGATATCCACCAGCACGTATTCCCGCAACGACGGCAGCGTGCGGTAAGCCGCGAACTTCTTACCCCGGTCGAAGGCGGCGGTGGATTCCGACAGCACCTCCACGATCAGAGTCGGATGGGCGATAAACTGGTCCGCGGCGTGATCGCGCGGATCGCACGACACCACGACATCCGGGTAGAAAAAAGCGTCGGCCGTTTCGACTCGCACTTTCAAATCCGCGACATACGCCTGACATGGCCCACCACGCAGCCGTTGCTTAAAAGCCGCGGCCAGATTGCCAGACACCACCACATGCTCGCGCCGCGCCTCCGCCCTGGCGAACACTTCACCGGCGATGAATTCGTGCTTTTCCACCTGCCGCACTTCCCAGGCCAGGTAAGCCTCGGCGTCGAAAGCGGGTTGGACGGCCAGATTCATCATCGCGATCTCCT
>CAZDVY010000021.1:0-1233 GCA_964508935.1 uncultured Candidatus Competibacteraceae bacterium
GTGAGCGTGATGTTCGAGGGCATGAAGGCTCAACCGGCCACATTTAGCACGTCGGAAGGCAATACCCAATTCGTCTTCGAAGGCAAGACCTACTTCTACACGTCCGATCCCGGCGCGGCAGAAATGGAAGTGAAGCATTTCAAGGACCAGTGAGGCGGGTTGGTTCCATGAGTTCGCAACCACAGGATAACTCAATCTATGGAAAACGATTTGGAAAACGATATCCGTCATTTGGCTTATCACATCTGGCAAACAGCCGGACGTGACTTCAGTCATAACGCTCTCGATTTCTGGGCAATGGCGGAGAGGATGATCATCGAATTGACGGCAGACTCGATCCGTCGAGCGAACACTGCTACAGCCACTGTCCTCGAAAACACGACGGCTTGGCCTGCGGCCTTGCGTGCCCTTTACCTCTATCGCGTTCGCGAACTGGCCCGCAGCATGTGGTTGACCAGCGCTGAACAGCGCGACCGCTCGCTGGATTACTGGCTGGCCGCCGAGAAGCATCTGCGCCTGCTCACCGAGTCGGCAGTGCGCACCGCCGGCGCCCGGCTCGGTCGTGAGGAAGCCTTGGCCGAAACCTTCGAGGCGTTTTCGCCGGCGGATTACCTGGAGCAAATCCGCAAAATGGCCTACCAGCTTTGGGAGACGGCGGAGAATCAGCACCAGTCGACATTGGATTTTTGGCTGGCGGCGGAAAACCGGATCATGGAATCGCTGGCTTCCGGCGGAACCGCCACCACCTCCCAGGGCGTCCATTCGCCTGTGGGAACGGCAACCCCCTGATCGAATTTCCGATAGTCAAACCCATCCAGAGGATTTCACCGTGGACGTACAAAATCTGATCATTTTCTTAATCATCGGCGCCGTCGCCGGCTGGCTTGCCGGGTTGATCATGAAGGGGGGTGGCTTCGGCCTGCTCGGCAATATTATCGTCGGCATCATCGGCGCGGTGGTCGGTGGTTTCCTGTTCGGCCTGCTGGGATTGGCCGCCGGCGGCCTGATCGGCTCGCTGGTCACGGCCGTCGTCGGCGCCGTCGTGTTGTTATTCCTCATCAGCCTCATTAAGAAGGCTTAAACCTTAATGTTTAGGAGTATGAACCATGAGCGATCCCAAGGTTGACAAGGCCAAAGGCCAGATCAAGGAAGCGGTGGGTAAAATCACCGGCGACAAGCAACTGGAAACCGAGGGTCAGGTAGAGCAGGCCAGTGCTACCGTGCGGGAAAAAG
>CAZDVY010000021.1:1333-14230 GCA_964508935.1 uncultured Candidatus Competibacteraceae bacterium
CAACTGGAAACCGAGGGTCAGGTAGAGCAGGCCAGTGCTACCGTGCGGGAAAAAGTGGCCGACATCAAAGCCGATGTGGCCGAAGCGGTCGGCAGCGTGTTCGAGCGCGCCGGCGCGATGGCATCGGATATCAAGGATAAGGTGACCGGAAAAGGTTGACACGAAGTTCGGACCTTGAGTTCAAGACCGCTGGCCGGCGCGCTCGTCCGGCCAGCCGAGTCCGTTTCTTACCCCTTGGAAGTATGTTTTTCATCAAACAGATCACAACGGCAATGGCCGATTGACCCCGGACGAGACTCCGCCTGCCAAGGATAAAAGCGGCCAGCCGGTCAAGGGCGGCACGACTGGTGTACGAGCTGTTGCAGCCCGGCGTTTGCCTGGTGGTCACCGACCGGCAATGCCGGAAAACCGGACCCAGCCCGGTTTCCGGATCATGGCCGACTCCTGAGTTTTATGCGCCCCTTCGCTCAGTCAACAGTGTCAACCGTCAACGCCTGCCTTGGATCTTTGATTTCTCAAAGCGGTTGCTGTTCGAGATCGCTGTCTTCGACCAGACTCCGGTAAGCGTGCCAGGTGGCGTGACCGATCAACGGCAGGGCAATCGCCAAACCGAGATAAAAAGTCACCAGGCCGATACCGGTAAAGATAACGATCAGCATCGCCCACAGCGCCATCGGGGCAGGATTGGCGCGAACCGCAGTCAGGCTAGTCAGAATGGCGGTGATGAAATCGGTTTTGCGATCCAGCATCATCGGGATGGACACCACACTGATGGCGAAGACCGCCGCCGCAATGATGGCGCCGACTACGGTGAACACCAGCAGGAAAGTCAAACCGCTGCCAGAGAAAAAGATCTGCGCCGCCGAAGAGTCCAGACTCAGATCGCGGCCGCCGACGATGACCGCGAATAGCGCCGCCGACAGCCGCGCCCACACAATCATCAACAGACCGATCACCACGCCGAACAGAAAAATCGGCAAGGCGTTATGCCGCCAGGCGGTCAGGGCGTGCCCCAGCGTCGCCGATTCGCCTGCCTCCAGCCGGCGGCTGATGTCGTACAGGCCCATGGCCAGAAACGGACCCGCCAGCAGGAAGCCGGTGGTCATGGCCAGCGCATACTGGAACTGCCCCTCGACCAGATAGACCATCAAGTAACCCATGATCACGAACAGTAATCCATAGGCGATGCTGGCCGACGGAACCCGCCGCAGGTCTTTCCAGCCGGCTCCCAGCCATTCCCAGGGTTGGTCCATGGAAATCAGACGCACCCTGGGAGTGATCAATGAACTTTCAATGACCGGAACAGTAGTGACCATCGCTTCCTCTCCTCCACTTTGATATTGGAATGTTGCAAAACAGCACGATGACTTGAGCATCATAGCTTGAAAGACCGACAAAACCCTGAGCGCTATGCTTGGTTTTTCTTGACCTTGCAAATGCGAAAGAGTTGCAACAACAAAAGCCCATCAACTCCCCCGCAACATGAGGAGGGAGTTGACAGAGCCAGAGGGCGAGAGGATCAAGACGGGTTCGTTACGGATGGTCGTTGCGCTGCGCCCGCAGTCGGCGGTAGAGATCATAGGTTTGCTGGGCGATGCTGTGCCAACTGTAGTGCCGCTCCACACGCTCACGGCCAGCCAAAGCCATCCGCTTGCACAGATCGGGATCGTTGGCGATGCGGTTAATGGCGTCCGCCATACCACGTTCGAACCGGGCCGGCGAAACCGGATCGTGGGGCGGCTCGTCGGACAGATGCGGATCGACCAGGATACCGGTTTCGCCATCCACCACCACTTCGTTGATGCCGCCGACCGCGCTGCCGACCACCGGAGTACCACAGGCCATCGCTTCCAAATTGATGATGCCGAACGGTTCGTAGATCGAGGGACAGCAAAAAATCGTCGCGTGCGAATACAGGGCGATAGTTTCTTTGCGCGGCAGCATCTTGGGAATCCAGACGATGCCCGACCGCTGGCTTTGCAGTTCCTTCACGATGTCTTCAATTTCGCGCTGCATAGCCAAGGTATCGGCATCGCCGGCGCACAGCACCACCTGCAATCTGGGATCGAGGTGTGGAATAGCTTGAAGCAGGTAATACAGCCCCTTTTGCCGGGTAATGCGCCCAACAAACAGCACATAGGGACGGTTGGGATCGATGCCATGCCGGGCCAGCACTTCGGGGGCTTGAATCGGTTGATATTCCTCGGTATCGATGCCGTTGGGGATGACCACGACCCGGGTCGGCTCGACGTTGAACAGGCGCAGGATGTCGTCGCGGGTGCTGCGCGAGACGGCGATGATGGCGTCCGCCATTTCCAGGGCGCTTTTCTCGATCCAGCGCGACAGATCGTAGCCATGGCCGAGTTGGTCGCGCTTCCAGGGCCGCAGCGGCTCCAGGGAATGAACCGTGATGACCATCGGAATGTTGTAAAGAATTTTGGCGAGGATGCCACTGAAATGGGCGTACCAAGTGTGGCAATGAATAATCTCGGCGTTGCCGCCTTCCAGATCATCGCCGATGCCTTGACCGACAAAGGCCAGGCAGGTGCTCAACGCCTTGAGCGGGGACACGAAAGACTGCGGGCAGCCGGCAAAATGGGTGGTGTCCATTTTGATGCCGCGCACATGCAACTGACCCTCATCAGAGCTTTGGTCGTGAAAGCTGCGTACCTCGACCGGGGTCAGTTTCGCCAGTTCGCGGGACAGGTATTCGACATGAACACCGGCGCCGCCATAGACATACGGCGGGTACTCATTGGTAGTCAGCAGGACGCGCATTGTTCTTATACTCCCTTGGGGCCAGGCCGGCAGTGAGGCGGGTGAAAGATGCCGGGCATTATGCCAAGCAGCGCAGGGTTTTTGAAAGGGTGGAACGGGCGTCCTGCCCATGGTCTGCGTTCATTATCGCGCAGGCAACGATTTCACCCGCCCACACTTTCCTGCTCAGGCAATATTTGCCGATCCGTCACGGCCCGGCCGCGCCGGACGGTCAAACCCTCGCTCAACTGATACCAGTCCACCTTCCGGGTCAGCACCATCGCCAGCGCCAGGAAGCCAAACAGGGTCAGCGAACCGGCCAGCAGCGCATAATCCTCCAGGCTGATCAGTACGTAGAGAATGCCAAACACCCCGCCGAGCAGCGCGCCGAACCCCAGCCCCCAGGCCATGCTCCCTAGTACGTAAATCAGGTAATAGCTGATCAGCGCCACGCAACCAACGGTCGCTACCGCATAGGCCGGCGCAAAGCCGATGTGTTCCGACAGCGACAGCAGCAGCAGGTAGAACAGGGTCAGCGCCGCCCCGGTCAGGCCGTATTGCAGCGGATGGATCGCCAGACGCCGCAGCACCTCGAACAGAAAGAAAGCGATAAAGCTCAGGCCAATAAACAGCAGCCCGTATTTGAGCGCCCGGTCACTCTGGACATAGCTGTCGGCGGGTTCCACAAAGCGCACCCCGATCAGTCCATCCAGCCCCTGATTGTTGCGCAGATAGGCATTCAACCGATGATCCATGTTCGCGGCCAGTCGGGTGGTTGCCCAGGCAGCGGTGAATCCCTCGGGGGTCACGGTGCGCGCTTCCGGCAGGAACTGGCCGAAGAAGCTGGGATGCGGCCAGCCGCCGCGCACGGCAATGCGGGTCGCATCGCCCACCGGAGCGAGGCTGATCGACTGGGTGCCGCGCACATCCAGGGTAAAGGCGAATTCGGCAGACCACGGATTTTGCAGATTCAGCCCGCTGATCCGCGCCTGAATGCCGTCCGCCATCCGCTCCTCGCCGGCGCCGGGCAGAAAGTCGATGCGCTGTTCCCCCCAGGTCAACGCCGGCGCTCGTAAAATGCCACGCGGGTCGGTGATGCCGATGATCAAGCGCGGTTCGCCGAAAAGCAGTTGCTCGTTGGGGCCGGGTTTGAGCGGTTCGCCCCCGGCGGTAAACCGGCCCTTGAAGGCGAGGCTGGCGCTGAACACCACCGCCTGATACAAACCGCGCCGCACCGCTTCGGTGTTCAGTCTGGCTTGAACGTCCAGTTCGGCAGGCAACAACAACAATCGATCCATGATGCGTTTTTCGACTTCCACCGGGCGACCGTCTTCCTTGTCTGCCGGTTTCAGGGTCTTGATGATGCGAGTGTAGGGTATCACCAGAATCGGGCCAATCAGCGTTTGCTGGCGGGCGGTGGCGGCGGCGATCTCGGCGACCACGCTGTCGCGGCGGGCCATCCGTTCATAGACCAGAAAACTGATGCGCATCAGCCCGGCGGCGAGAATCAGCGTGACCAGGAAAATCAGGGCGATTTTGGCAAACAGACCGTATTTCATGAGAGGCTCCCCCTTATGGAATAGACGGGATGAGCCTAACGGGTTTGTTTGGGGAACTGATGAGCGAATCGTGAGGAATAGATGGGGATTGGGTGAACGGGGTAATCAGGCTGCCGGCAACGTCAATTGCGCCGTGACGCCGCTCACTTTTCCCTGGGCATCCAGCATGTTATCCACGGTAATCGTTCCCCCGTGCAGTTGCGCGACTTCTCGAACAAAGGCCAGCCCCAGACCGGTGCTCTTGCGCCCCGTGTCAGGTCGGGGCAGCGAATAGAACCGCTCAAACAGCCGGTCGCGGGCATAGTCGGGAATAGCGCTGCCGGTATTGGCGACGGTCATCCGCCAGGCGTCGCCCTCCGCGTCCGCGTCCACGGTCACTACGCCCTGTTCCGGCGAAAAATCCAGCGCATTGTCCAGCAGGTTGCCGATGGCCTGCGCGATCAGGAACCGTTCGCCCAACAGCGCCGCGTCCTGCGGGATGCGCTGGTCGATCCGCAGGCGCTTGCGGGCGATAATCGGCGTCCGCGACGCCAGCAGTTCCTTCACTACCGGCGATAGCGGTATATGCTGTTGTTCCTGCAATTCACGCCGTTGTTCCACCGTAGCCAGGGCCAGTAACCGTTCGATCATCTGCTGCAACCGCCCAGCCTCGCCCGTCACCAGGCCGGCGAACCGCTCCCGTTGCGGCGTGGGCAAGGCGTCCCGCAGCAGTTCGGCAGCGCCGGCAATCGCCGCCAGCGGACTTTTCATCTCGTGGGTCAGGGCATGGACATAGCGCTCGACATAATCCCGGCCCTCCAGCCGGTCGCGCATGGTCTCGACCGCTTCAGCCAGCGCCCGCAGTTCCGGGCCGCCGTTGCGGGGAACCGCCAGCCGTTGACCCTCAGCCGCGGCGCGGGCGTAGGCGGCCAGCCGGTTGATCGAGCGCGCCAGCGACCAGGAAAAGGCCAGTCCTACCGTCAGCGAGACGGCGACCAGCACGGCGGCGGCGCGCCGCAATTGCGCTTCCGCCCGATCTACATAGGGCTGGACGCTGGATCCGGGCTTGGCCACACTCAGCACGCCGATGATCCGCTCGCCGTCGCGGATCGGCGCAGCGACATACATCACCGACGTTCGTTCGTCATCGGGATTTTCGCGGGTGGTGCGCGCGCCATATTGGCCGCGCAGGGTCAGATAGACATCGTTCCAGCGCGAATAGTCCTGACCGACCGCCTGGCCGGTGGAATCGAATAACACGATACCCTGCGCATCGGTGATGTAAACCCGATGGTCCAGGGTATTTTTAACGATGTCCCAGACCCGGGCATTGGGCGTGCGGCGGGCGTACTCCGCCAGCCGGGCCTGAAAACGGCCATCGGCCAGACGTCCGTTGACCAGTTCATCCCGCACCAGAACTGCCAGTAAATGAGCGGTGTCGATCAGTGTTTCCTCCGTCGCCTGACGGAAGGCCGGTTTGATTTCCACGCCGAGGATGTTGAGGGAAAAGTAGACGCCCAGCCCGACGATCAGGAAATAGCCAAGAAACAGCTTCAGGCCGAGGCGCATGGGTGGGCTTCAGGGCGCGGGATCGCGCACCCGGATCGAATAGCCCAGCCCCCGATGGGTGCGAATCGGATCGCGGTTGGCGTCGATGTCGCGCAACTTGGCGCGCAGCGTCTTGATATGGGTGTCCACGCTGCGCTCGAAACTGGCGTCAGGATCGGGCCAAACCCGGTCCATCAACTGGGCACGGGAAAAGACCCGTTCCGGCTGGGCCAGCAGGGTCTTCAGAATCAGATACTCATAGCGTGTCAAATCCAGGGGCTGGTTCTGAAACCGGATGATGGCGCGGGCTTCATCGACGACAAACCCGCTTTCCCGACGACTTTGGTCCGGCGCGCCAGCGTCAGGCGGATTGCGAACCGTGCGTTTGAGAATCGCCTTGACCCGCGCCGCCAGTTCGCGGGGACTGAAGGGCTTGGTAACGTAATCGTCCGCGCCCAGTTCCAGACCCAGCACCCGGTCCAGTTCCGCGTTACGGGCGGACAAAATCAGCACCGGCATTTCGGAATGGTGTCGCAACCGCTTGAGCAGTTCCAGTCCGGAACCATCCGGCAGGCCGAGGTCCAGAATCGTCAGGTTGCAGGGCGTCGCTGCTAGTTCGGCCTCAGCCTCGCGAACCAGCGTCCGCCACACCACCTGAAAACCTTCACTGGTCAGGGCGAAATCGACGATCTCGGCGATGGACGGCTCATCTTCGACCAGCAGAATACGGGCAGTCATGACTCAGGTACGCAGATTTCGTGACGGCGAATCGCCACCAGAGTGCGGAGCGCCAGCGTCGCCACCACTAGACTGAGCAGCGCCAGCAACCCGAAACCAAGCAACTGGAACACCGGACCAGGCAGGTGCGTACTCATGATCAGGGTCGCCAGGGTCAGCGCCGCCAGCGGGAAGGAATAGGCCCAGGCGGAGATGAAGAAGGGCAGACGCAGGAAGCGCAGGGCATTGCTGGCCAGCAGCAGGGCGAGGAACAGCGCGGCATAGTAGAGAATCCGGGCAAAGGCGTCGAGGCTGCCGGTCAATCCGATATAGGCGATGAAACCGACCGAGGGCGGCGCGAGCAGGATGAATAAGGTCGGCGCCAGCCGGGCCGGCAACGGCTCATGAAAGAACAGCCGGTACAACACGATGGTCAGCAACACAATCCAGAACACCAGACCGATACTGAAAAAGAACCAGGACAATTCGGCAAACCCCAGTCGTACTCCGGCCACCGGCACGATAATGTTGCCAACGACTGGAATGAACCAGGCGGGGTTGATGTGTTTGATCTCGTAATGCGTGTGGTGGAGCCAACTGCCAAAAATCGCCAGAGTGAGGCCCAGATGCAGGAGAGCGCCGGCGGCCCACAGCCAGAACGCCGCTTCAGGCGCTGATTCAAGATAGGCGATAGCCAGCAGCAGCAGAGAAATCGACACGGTCGGGAAAAAGTTGATGCGGATCGGATGGCGCATTTCCATTTTGACCGCTTGCGGATAACGGAGAATTTTCAGGCTATAGAAAACGAGCAGGATCAGGAACAGCGCGCTCGCTGCGCCGCGTACCCCTTCGCCGATAATCACCGGCAGGCCGAGCACCGCATGGGCTTTCAACCAGGCCAGTGCCAGGCCCGCCGCGCCCATGATGATCGAGAACAGAGCGATGGGAAAGTATTCCAGTCGGTGACCAGCCGATTCCTGGCCGGATACCGTGGAGGACAAGGGAGTGGAAGCAGTCATGTCGGGATCCTGGGATGCTGGAAATCAGGGGCGCTATAGTCAATACATTAGCATAAGCTAATATTATAATCACTACAGGCCCCTATTCCAAGCCAAGGTCCAACATGATGAAGAGTGCAAACGCCCAACCTCGGCGTTGCCAGGCTCCCGCCGCCGACCCGGCTGATTCTGCTAGAATCGCTGGCCATGGACGTTTCCTGGATTCTTAACGATCTCAATGAACCCCAGCGCGCAGCGGTTACTGCGCCACTGGGGCCTTTGCGCGTACTGGCCGGCGCCGGCAGCGGCAAAACGCGCGTGCTGACCCGACGCATCGCTTGGCTGATGGCGGTGGAAAACGCCTCGCCCTGGTCGATTCTGGCCGTCACCTTCACCAACAAGGCGGCTGCCGAAATGCGCAACCGGGTCGAGGCCCTGCTCGACCAGCCGCTTGGCGGTTTATGGATTGGCACCTTTCACGGCATCGCCCACCGCCTGCTGCGTCAGCACTGGCAGGAAGCGCGCCTGCCGCGCGCTTTTCAGGTACTCGACAGCGGCGATCAGCTCCGGCTGGTCAAGCGAGTGCTGCGCAACCTGGACCTGGATGAAAAGAAATGGCCGCCACAACCTGCCGCTAACTTCATTAACCGCTGCAAGGACGATGGCCAGCGCCCCGCCGATGTGATTGACGACCACACCGTAGCCCAGCGCCAGTACCTGCGCATCTACACGATTTATCAGCAGGAATGTGAGCACAGCGGTCTGGTGGATTTTGGCGAACTGCTGCTGCGCGCCTATGAACTGTGGCGTGATCACCCGGACCTGCTGGCTCACTACCGGGAACGGTTCCAGCATTTGCTGGTGGATGAATTTCAGGATACCAACGCCATCCAGTACCAATGGGTGCAGTTGTTGAGCAGCAACCAAGGTGACGTCTTCGTGGTGGGGGATGACGATCAGTGCGTCTACGGGTTCCGAGGCTCCAAGGTTGAGAACATTCAACGCTTCGCCGACGATTTTCCAAGTGCGCAAACCATCCGCCTGGAGCAGAACTACCGCTCCACCGGCGCCATTCTTCATGCGGCCAACGCCCTTATCGCCAATAACACCGTCCGATTGGGCAAAAATCTGTGGACGGACGCCGGCAATGGCGAACCGATCCAGGTTTATGCCGCCTATACCGAAACCGATGAAGCCCGGTTTGTGGTCGAACGCATCCAGCAATGGGTTGAATCTGGCGGGAAGCGCAGCGAAGCGGCGATTTTGTACCGATCCAACGCTCAGTCACGAATTTTCGAGGAGATGCTGGTCAGCGCCGCCATGCCCTATCGTATCTACGGCGGTCTGCGTTTTTTCGAGCGCGCCGAGATTAAGGATGCTCTGGCTTATCTGCGACTGGTGGCCAATCGCGACGACGACCCGTCGTTTGAGCGGGCAGTCAATACCCCACCGCGCGGCATCGGCGAACGCACTCTGGACTTGTTGCGGGAGACGGCGCGCATTGGTAACTGCTCACTGTGGCGAGCTGCCGGACAACTGCTCACCGCCGGCGCTCTCAGTGGCCGGGCGGCTAATGCAGTACGCAGTTTTTGCAACCTGGTCGAGGCGCTGGACTGTGACAGTCGCCAACAGCCGTTACCCGAGCGGGTGGCGCACGTCGTCGTCCACAGTGGTTTGCGGGCGATGTATGAAGAGGTGAAAGCTAATAAGGGCGAAATGCGGATCGAAAACCTGGAGGAACTGGTTAACGCCAGCGCCAGTTTTACCGCCCAGGCTGATCCGGTGATCGTCGGCATCAATCCCGATGAACCCGACTGGCTGAATGTCTTTCTGGCCCATGCTGCGCTGGAATCCGGTGAGCGGCAGGCCGGCCCCGGTGAAGACTGTGTGCAAATGATGACCCTGCACATGGCCAAAGGTCTGGAATTCCCGCTGGTGTTCCTGGTGGGCTGGGAGGAAGGGCTGTTCCCGCATGGCCGTTCGTCCACCCAGAACCGTCAGATGGAAGAGGAGCGACGATTGGCCTATGTCGGCATCACCCGTGCGCAAACCCGGCTTTATCTGTGCTATGCCGAGTCGCGCCGTCTGTACGGCCAGGAACACAAACCGGCACCCTCGCGCTTTGTTCACGAAATCCCTGAAGAGTTGACCCATGACGTGCGCGCCCGGAAGAAATCGCGCATCTCCGTTTCGACGGCGCCCACGCCCGTTTCAGCGAGCGCGCCAGCCGGCCTGCGGCCTCGTCAGCGCGTGCGTCATGCCAAATTCGGCGAAGGCGTGGTACTGGAGATCGAAGGGCAGGGTTACCATACCCGGGCGCTCATTGACTTTCCCATGGCGGGGGGTTCCAAGTGGCTGATTTTAGCCTATACCAGCCTGGAAATCGTATGAGTCGCCCTGGGTTTTTCACCTTACCGACCCCTCACCCTGCACCCGGCAATACCGACACTCAGTCCCGTTCCCCATCCCGGCCGCGTCTGCCTGAACACCGGCTGACCCTGAAGGAATTGCTGGACGATCTGATCGCCAATGGCCTGGTTGATCCCGCCGAGGTGGAGCACGCCGGGATCAGCGCCCGGACTGAGCGCGGCGAACTGCATCCTCTGGTGATTATCGCCAACAAGCAGTTGCGCCAGCGCCAGCCGCCGCATCAGATATTGAGTCTGGAACTCCTGACCGAATGGCTGGCCGGCCAGGTGGGCCTGCCGTATCTGCGCATCGATCCGCTCAAGCTCGATATTGCCGCCGTCGAGCGGCTATTGCCGTTTGTGTCCTACGAATACGCCGCCCGCTATCACATCCTGCCGGTAGCGGCGGATGAGCAACGGGTGACATTCGCCACCACGGAACCCTGGTTGAGTGAGTGGCAAAGCGTGTTGCGGCAGACCCTGCGCCGGGACATCGTGCGAGTGATTGCCAACCCGCTGGATATCAATCGCTACCAGTTGGAATTCTACGGAGTCTCCCGCTCCGTCCGGGGCGCCCTGAAGGGCATGCTGGAGCCGGCTTCCGGCATCCTTAACTTCGAGCAACTGGTGGAACTGGGCCGGCGCGGAGAGTTGAGCGCCGATGAGCGACCCATCGTGCAAATTGTTGATTGGCTGCTGCAATACGCCTTCTCCCAGCGCGCCAGTGACATTCATCTGGAGCCGCGCCGTGAGCAGGGCCAGATCCGCTTTCGCATTGACGGCATCCTGCACGCCATTTATCAACTGCCGCCGGCGGTCATGAGCGCCGTCACTAGTCGCATCAAAATCCTGGGCCGGATGGATGTGGCCGAAAAGCGTCGGCCACAGGATGGCCGGATCAAAACCCGCAGTCCGGCGGGGCGGGAGATTGAGTTGCGACTGTCGACCATGCCCACCGTTTTTGGCGAAAAGTGCGTGTTGCGCATTTTCGACCCCGACACCACCGCCAAGAACTTCACGCAACTCGGTTTCGCGCCAGAAGAAGAAGCGGTCTGGCGGTCGATGATTGTTCAGCCACATGGCATTGTGCTGGTGACTGGCCCGACCGGCTCCGGCAAGACCACCACGCTGTACACTACGCTCCGGCATTTGGCCGCGCCTGAAGTCAACGTCTGCACCGTTGAAGACCCGATTGAAATGGTCGTCCCGGAACTTAATCAGGTGCAGGTGCAGCCGGCGATTGACCTGACCTTCGCCCAGGGGATTCGCACCTTGTTGCGCCAGGACCCCGACATCATCATGGTTGGCGAAATCCGCGACCTGGAAACGGCGCAAATGGCGGTGCAGGCAGCGCTGACCGGCCATCTCGTCCTGTCCACCCTGCACACCAACGACGCGGTTTCCGCGATCACCCGGTTGCTGGATCTGGGCGTGCCACATTATCTGATTCAGAATGTGTTGATTGGCGTGATGGCGCAACGGCTGGCCCGCACCCTCTGCCCGCACTGCAAGGATAGCGATGGGATCGATGACGGATTGTGGGAGGCTCTGGTCCGGCCCTGGCCGTTGCCGAAGCCGGAAGCCGTCGGCGCACCGCGCGGTTGCCCGGAATGCCGCAATACCGGTTATCTGGGCCGGGTCGGCCTGTATGAGTTGCTGCGCATCACCCCGGAATTGCGCCGTCTCTGCCAGGCAGATGTCGATGAAGACGCCCTGCGGCGGGCGGCTTTTCAGCAGGGAATGCGCCCATTGCGTATCAGCGCCGCCTTGCAGATTGCCGCCGGTTTGACCACCTTCGAGGAAGTTGCGCAGAGTCTGCCCCCACTGGAGCACTGAAGCCGCTTTTGTCATTTTGATACACCACAATATTTTTGACTAAATTGTTGTGCTTAACATACAATACCTTGGCGTTTTTTATGGCCTTTTGCCGAATCCATCCCATAAATTTCAAACTACTGCGTTTTTAAAGGAGTGCGTGATGTCTTCCAAGATGCTGAAGAGTGCGGTTGCGGTTGCTCTGGCGGGCGGTCTGCTCGCCGGAGTTGCTCAGGCCTACGAGGCAGGTCAATGGCTGGGCCGAGTGGGTGTTTACGGGGTGTTCCCGGAGTCCGATAATATGAGCAACGTCCTGGGCACTGGCGCGACCCTCGATGTGGACAATGGTTATACCCTCGGCTTCAACTTCACCTACATGGTCAACCCGAATATCGGTATTGAACTGCTTGCCGCCCTGCCGTTCCGGCACGACATCAGTCTCTCGGGTGCCGGCACGGTCGGCAAGACCGATCAACTGCCTCCGACATTGAGCATCCAGTACCATATCATGCCCCAAGGCACTGTTCATCCGTATGTCGGTCTTGGCCTGAATTACACGAACTTTTTCAACGAAGAAACCGAGGGCGCGCTGACCGGCACCAGCCTCAAGCTGGATGACTCGTGGGGTTTGGCGGGACAACTGGGCATCGACATCGACGTCGCGCCCAACTGGTTCGTCAACGCTGACCTGCGCTACATCAGCATCAAGAGCGACGCCACGCTCAATGGCGTGGGCATCGGCACGGTGGACATCAATCCCTGGGTGGTCGGCCTGACGGTTGGCACCCGCTTCTGATTGAGAGAGGCGACTTTCTCGCTTCCAGGAGCGAGAAAGTCTTCCTCACTCACCTCTTTTCAGGATAGCCCAGTTCCTTGAGCATCCCGCTCAGTTCCCTCCGCACATCCTCCGCTGTTTCTACCCGGACCTGCCCGGTAGGCACATCCACCTGTACGCCGCGAACCTGCGGATGCTGGGCGAGTCCCTCACGGATAGCGTTCGCGCATCCCTGACATTTGACGTTTTGCACCTGAAATTCGAGTTCCATCGGCTATTGCCCTCCGGCGATTGAGAAAAATCCCAGTATAGGCCGTTCAGCCCGGTTGGGGTCATCATGG
>CAZDVY010000021.1:14330-26780 GCA_964508935.1 uncultured Candidatus Competibacteraceae bacterium
GGCGATTGAGAAAAATCCCAGTATAGGCCGTTCAGCCCGGTTGGGGTCATCATGGGGCAAAGCGCAGCACGGATCGAACCAGAACAGTGCAAAGCTTTCCGATTTTGCTCCATAATAAAGCGATACTTGGAATTTTCGTGGCGCTGAAGCCTTGCAGGCCATACGTCATCATAGAAATTTTTTCCGTGGCATGAATCATGCTGACAAAGCCGGACATCACACAACCCGTCAATCTAACCCCCGAGGAACTCACGCCGATGAAAGCTGCTGATGTGATGAAGCTGATGGAAGAAAAGGGCATCAAGTTTGTGGACTATCGGTTCACCGACACCCGTGGCAAGGAACAGCACGTCACCGTCCCCGCCAGTATGCTAAGCGAAGATGTGTTCGAGGACGGCAAGATGTTCGACGGCTCGTCCATCGCCGGTTGGAAGGGCATCCAGGAATCCGACATGATTCTGATGCCGGATCCGTCGACTGCCCGCGTCGATCCGTTCTTCGAGGAGCCGACGCTCAATCTGACCTGCGATGTGATCGAACCCAACACCATGCAGGGTTATGAACGCGATCCGCGCTCGGTCGCTCGCCGCGCTGAAGCTTATCTGAAGTCCACCGGCATCGCGGATACCGCTTATTTCGGGCCGGAAAACGAATTCTTCATTTTCGATGACATCCGCTGGGGCGCTGACATCAGTGGCTGTTTCTACAAGATCGATTCTTCCGAAGCCGGCTGGAACTCCGAACGGGCTTATGAAGGCGGTAACTTCGGCCATCGGCCCGGCATCAAGGGCGGCTACTTCCCGGTCCCGCCGGTTGACTCGCTGCATGATATTCGCTCCGCCATGTGCCTGACCCTGGCGGAAATGGGCATTGCCGTCGAAGTGCATCATCATGAAGTCGCCACCGCCGGCCAGTGTGAAATCGGCGTGCTGTTCAATACGTTGGTGAAAAAAGCCGATGAAGTGCAATTGCTGAAGTACGTCATTCAGAACGTGGCACAGAGTTACGGCAAGACCGTGACTTTCATGCCCAAGCCACTGGTTGGCGACAACGGCAGCGGGATGCACGTCCATCAATCGCTGGCCAAAGATGGCGTCAACTTGTTTGCCGGCGACCAGTACGCGGGCCTGTCCGAAGCGGCACTGTACTACATCGGCGGCATCATCAAGCACGCCAAGGCACTCAACGCCTTCACTAACGCCTCGACCAACAGCTACAAGCGGCTGGTGCCGCACTTTGAAGCCCCGGTCATGCTGGCCTATTCCGCGCGCAACCGCTCCGCTTCAATCCGCATCCCCTATGTCAGCAGTCCAAAGGGCCGCCGGATCGAGGTGCGTTTCCCTGACTCGACCGCCAATCCTTATCTGGCCTTCGCCGCCATGATGATGGCTGGCCTGGATGGCATCCAGAACAAGATTCATCCGGGCGGGCCGATGGATAAGGATTTGT
Organism: uncultured Candidatus Competibacteraceae bacterium; assembly: GCA_964508935.1. GTDB lineage: Bacteria > Pseudomonadota > Gammaproteobacteria > Competibacterales > Competibacteraceae > UBA2383. The sequence continues at coordinate 15,780 of CAZDVY010000021.1, forward strand.
ACGATCTGCCGGCGGAAGAAGAGAAGCAGATTCCCAAGGTCTGTTTCTATTTTGACGAGGCATTGAGCGCGCTGGACGCTGACCGTGAATTCCTGCTCAAGGGCGGCGTGTTCACCAACGACCTGATTGACGCCTATATTGGTTTGAAGAACGATGAAGTCACCCGGTTGCGGATGACCACTCATCCGGTGGAATTCGATCTGTACTACAGTCTGTAGCAGGTTCCTACCTTTCAGCCCTCGCTCATTCTGCGCGAGGGCGTTTTGAGATCCGCCAGGATGCTGAGAAACTACTATCACCGGGTGGTGGAAAGCCTGAGCATCTCCGTGTTGGTGCTGGACCGGCGATTGCGGTTGCTGTTCATGAATCCCGCTGCCGAGACGCTGTTTGAATTCAGCTTCCGCAAGGCCCGCCAACAGATGTTGCCCGACCTGGTCATCGGTGCCGAGGCGTTTATCGCCGGATTACGGCACTGCCTGAACAGTGGCTATCCCTACCTCGAACGGGAATTGCAACTCACTTTTTCACCGGGACGCACCGTCACCGTAGACTGCACTGCCGCACCACTGCCGGAACGCGATCCACCCACTGAACTGCTGCTGGAACTGCGTCAAGTGGACTGGCGGTTGCGCATCAGCCGGGAGGAAAACATCCTGGCCCAGCACCATACCACCCGGGCGCTGGTGCGGAACCTGGCCCATGAGATCAAGAATCCCTTGGGCGGATTGCGCGGGGCAGCGCAGTTACTGGAGCGGGAATTGCCCGATCCGGCCTTGCGCGAGTACACCAGCATTATCATCGGTGAGGCGGACCGGCTGCGCAATCTGGTCGACCGGATGTTGGGGCCGAATCAGTTGCCCAATCACGGCGAAGTCAGTCTCCATGAAATTCTGGAACGGGTGCGCGCGCTGGTCGAGGCTGAGGCGGCTCCCGGCATTCGCATCGAACGGGACTACGATCCCAGCATCCCGGCGCTGTGGGGCGATGCGGATCGGCTGATTCAAGCGGTGCTGAACGTCGCGCGCAATGCCGTGCAGGCGCTGAATGAACGCCAGCAGGGCGTCATCATTCTGCGTTCGCGGGTGCAGCGCCAGTACACCATTGGCGCCAAACGCCACAAACTGGTGGCCCGGCTGGATATCATCGACGACGGTCCCGGCATTCCACTCGAACAACAGGAACAGATTTTCTATCCGATGATCACTGGTCGACCCGGCGGAACCGGGCTGGGCCTGTCCATCGCGCAGAGCATCATCAACCAACATGGCGGGCTGATCGAATGCGCCAGCCGGCCTGGTGAAACCGTTTTTACCCTGTTGCTGCCCCTGGATCGCCCCGAATGAGCCGGAAAGAACATATCTGGGTGATTGACGACGACCATGCGATCCGCTGGGTGTTGGAAAAGGCGCTCCAGCGTGACGACCTGGCGGTCACCACGTTCGATAGCGCGGTCGGTGTGATCGATGCACTGCGTCAGGGCAAGCCGGATGCAGTCATTGCCGATATCCGCATGTCCGGCATGAGTGGTCTGGAACTGCTGGCCCGGTTGCGCGAGCGGTTGCCGGAACTGCCAGTCATCATCATGACGGCCCATTCCGACCTTGACAGTGCGGTGTCTGCCTATCAGGGTGGGGCGTTTGAATATTTGCCCAAGCCGTTCGATGTCGACGAAGCAGTAGCTCTGGTGCGGCGCGCCTGCCAGATGCACCGCCAGCAGACGGGACCGGATGAACCGGCTGAACCCTTGCCCGAAATTATCGGCGAGGCGCCCGCCATGCAGGAGGTGTTCCGCGCCATTGGCCGGCTGTCGCGTTCCAATATCACCGTGCTGATTACCGGCGAATCGGGAACCGGCAAGGAACTGGTGGCCCGCGCCCTGCATCGCCACAGCCCGCGCGCCGAAAAACCATTTATCGCCATCAACACTGCGGCCATTCCTCGCGATTTGTTGGAATCTGAACTGTTCGGCCACGAACGCGGGGCCTTCACCGGGGCGCAAGCCGCCCGGCAAGGCCGGTTTGAACAGGCCAATGGCGGGACATTGTTCCTGGATGAAATCGGTGATATGCCCGCTGAATTGCAAACCCGGTTATTGCGGGTGCTGGCCGAAGGCGAGTTTTATCGGGTGGGCGGCCATACCCCGACCCGGGTCGACGTGCGGGTGATCGCCGCTACCCATCAGACGCTGGAGCAACGAGTCCGCGACGGGTTATTTCGCGAAGACCTGTTTCATCGCCTGAACGTTATCCGTATTCAACTGCCGTCGCTCAATCGGCGTCGTGAGGACATTCCGCTGCTGACCCGGCATTTTCTCGCCCAGGCAGCGCGCGAACTGGGCGTGGAATCCAAGCTGCTGCGCCCGGAAACCGAAAGCTATCTCAGCCGGCTGGATTGGCCGGGCAACGTCCGACAGTTGGAAAACCTGTGTCGTTGGCTGACGGTGATGGCGTCAGGCCGGGAAATCCATCTGGAGGATTTACCGGCTGAACTGCGCGAGCGCACGCTGGCGGCGGCCAGTGGCGGCGCTGACTGGGAAACCGCCTTGCGGTTGTGGGCCAGCCAAAGCCTGGCGCGTGGCGAGCAGAATCTGCTGGACACGGCCCTGCCCAATTTTGAGCGGGTCATGATCCGGGCAGCGCTGCAACAAACCGGCGGGCACCGGCAGGACGCCGCCCGGCTGCTGGGCTGGGGACGGAACACGCTCACGCGGAAAATCAAGGAACTGGGGATGGAGTGAGCGAACGCAATGTTTGCCGTCATTTTGTTCGAGCCGGAAATTCCGCCCAATACCGGCAACATTATCCGCCTGTGCGCCAACACCGGAGCTGGACTGCATCTGATCCGCCCGCTCGGGTTCCAGATGGCGGATCGGCAGTTGCGGCGCGCTGGCCTGGATTATCATGAATGGGCGCAGGTCCGCGACTATGCCAGTCTGGCGGACTGTCTGGCGGAGCTGCGTCCGCCACGGTTGTTCGCCTTCACCACCCGAGGCCAACAAACTTATCACACAGTAGCCTATCGACCTGGCGATGCATTGCTGTTTGGCCCGGAAACACGCGGTTTGCCGGCGGACATTCTGGGCACGATTCCTGAAGAATGCCGCTTGCGCATCCCGATGCTCACCGTCGGCCGCAGCCTGAATCTGTCCAACGCCGTCGCTGTTGTCGTATACGAAGCCTGGCGACAATATGGATTTCCTGGGGCGTGTTGAGGGCGCGAACGGTACGCTGGCTGCTATGCTTTCGCGGTGATCGCTCACCACTCGTTTTTCTCTCTTTCCAGGAGACCCCGTTCATGGATTTTTTGCTTGACCCGCAAGTCTGGGCCAGCCTGGTCACTCTGACTGCGCTGGAGATTGTCCTCGGCATTGATAACCTGCTGTTCATCGCCATCCTGTCCAACAAGCTGCCCGAGCACCAACAACGCGCCGCACGACGTAGCGGCCTGGCGCTGGCGGTCATCACCCGTCTACTGCTACTGGCCAGCGTATTCTGGCTGGCCAAGGCCACAACGCCGCTGTTTAGCGTATTTGGGCATCCCGTATCGATTCGTGACTTGATTCTGCTGGTAGGCGGTCTCTTCCTGCTGGCCAAAGGCACGACCGAAATTCATACCACGGTGGACGGTGTGGAAGAGGAAATGCGCCAAGTCAAAACGACCGGCTTCGTAGCAGTGATCCTCCAGATCATGGTGCTGGACATCGTGTTTTCCCTGGACAGCGTGATTACCGCAGTAGGCATGGCCCAGCATCTGCCGGTGATGGCCGCCGCCATTATTATCGCAGTCGGTATCATGATGTTCGCCGCCGAACCGTTGAGCCAATTCATCAATACCCATGTTTCAGTGAAGGTGCTGGCGCTGAGCTTCCTGATTCTGGTCGGTGTGGCGCTGATCGCCGACGGCTTGGGCTTCCACATTCCCAAGGGCTACCTGTACTTCGCCATTGCCTTTTCGGTGGCGGTCGAGGCGCTGAACCTGAGAGCGACCAGACGTCGGCGGCAGGCGGCGGCGCAAGCCCATTGAACCAGGCAGACGGCAAACATGGCTACGGAAATCGAACATAAATTTCTCCTCCGCAATGATCGCTGGCGTTTACAGGTCGAGCGTTCAGCACGGTTGCGGCAAGGCTATTTGACCAGCGACGCCCGTTGCTCAGTGCGGGTGCGGATCGCCAATGACCAGGGTTTCCTGAATATCAAGAGCGGTACATTGGGCATTCAGCGCAGCGAATACGAATATCCCATTCCGCTGGCGGAAGCTGAAGAAATCCTCGATACCCTGTGCGAGAAGCCGCTGCTGGAAAAGACGCGCCATTACCTGCATTTTGGCGAGCACCTGTGGGAGATCGATGAGTTTGCCGGCGACAACGCCGGGTTGATCGTGGCGGAAGTGGAACTGCGCCGGGTCGATGAGCCATTCGCCCGGCCCGACTGGCTGGGCGATGACGTCTCGCACGACATCCGCTATTACAACTCACAGTTGGCCCGGCATCCCTACCGGAATTGGTGATGTTTGAACGATGGATTCACATCAGTCTTCCCGACCAGCGCCTGGAGCTGCTGGAAGGAAACCAGCCGGTGGCAATTTACCCGGTGTCCACCGCCCGCAATGGCCCCGGCGAGCAGTGTGGCAGTGGGTGTACGCCACGAGGCTGGCACCGCGTCCGCATCAAGATCGGAGCCGGATTGCCGCTTAACACGGTTTTTGTCGGTCGTCGGCCCACTGGTGAAATCCACAGTCCCGAACTGGCAGCTCTCCAGCCGGAACGGGACTGGATTCTGACCCGGATTCTCTGGTTGACCGGGCTGGAGCCAGGACGCAACCGGGGCGGTGATCGCGATACCCTGCGCCGGTTCATCTACATTCACGGTTGCCCGGACACGGCGCCGATGGGCGAACCTCATTCGCACGGTTGTATTCGGATGCGCAACCGGGATTTGCTGGAATTGTTTGAGCAGGTGAATCCGGGCGACCGGGTGTGGATCGGCGACTAATCGTTCAGCCGGGAGCGCAGGCTGTCCAGCACCCCCTTGAAGGTTTCCTGATTCCGGGGATTCAAATCGCTCAAGGTCCGGTGCGCCTCATAGACGATCCGGGTTAGTTCATCCTTGCAGGGCGTATCAATCGCCAGTTGTTGCAAGGCCACGGTAATCGCCTCACCGGTGTCGCGAATATCAAATATCTCATAAAATCCCATACTATCCAGGATTTGGTTAACATCCGAATTCGTGGATAGCAGAGTGGTTTTATGAGCGAAATGCTGACGATTAAAATTGGCGATTTTGGCTAATAAACCCAGACTGGTGCTGTCGATGGAATGGGTCTCAGTCAGATCAACGACGATATCATTGTAATCAGTATGGGTGAACAATCCCTCCAGAAAATCGCCAAGCGCACAGCCCATCGTATAGCGGACATCACCGACCAATTTGAGAATATAGGTATTGCCCTGCCTGACATAGAAAGCCGCGCCGGATTCCATTTCAATCCATCCTCTCAAGCAGCAAAAGAGTGACGTCATCAGGCAGTGGTTCAGCCTGATCGAGTCCTAGCGCCTGGATCAGATTCTCAATGGTCAATTCAGTACGACCGATCAACTCCAGTAAAAATGCTTGCTTGTCGCGCAAGGTAGGTTGTGGCAAAGTTTCCAAAATACCGTCCGAAATGAACACCATAGTAAAACGCAGCGGCAATTGGAGGAATTCAGTCTGATAGCTGGCGAAATCGAACAGACCAATCGGCAGGCTCTTTTTGCCCACATAATGAGCTTGTTCGCCATCAAACAGGATCGGAAACGGGAACTGGCCACCGCTGCTGTAGCGTAACTGATTGGTCGACCACTCGATTACACCATAAAACATGGTCAGATACTTATCCATATGGCAGCTAAAGATTTCCCGGTTCAGCCGACTCAGCGTTTCCGCCGGGTTGAGAATACCCTTGTCACGATTTTGCCGGCGCAATTCCCGGTAGCGGCCCATGTAGCTTTTAAGCATGACGGTTACAAAAGCCGAGGAGACCCCATGGCCGGAGACATCGGCAATGTAGAAGCCGAGATGATCGCCGTCAATAGCAAAATAATCCACAAAATCGCCGCTCAGGTACTGCGAAGTCAGCAGATGCCGGCTAAAACGATAGCTGCGATAGAGCTTGTCATTTTCGGGCAGTAATTGAAACTGGATACGCCGCGCCGCTGCTTCGTCCTCACGCAACTGCCGCACCGTCTGCCGCAACTGGTCATTGACCGCTTCCAGATGTTCGCGGTGCTGACGATTTTCCTGGCGCAACCGGGCGCGTTCCAGCGCATGGGCAATGGCATGCTCCAGCACCGCCATATCCTCAATCGGCTTGGTCACATAATCCCAGGCGCCGAATTTGAGCGCCTGAATGGCGTCGCTCATCCCACCCATCCCCGACACCACCAGAATCGGCAAATCGGGAAATTCGCGGGTTACGGTCGCGAGTACTTGCAGACCATCCATGCCGGGCATACGCAGATCGCAGAGCACCAGGTCCGGGCGTTCACGGCGGATCAGATCGATGCCGGTCGGTCCGTCGCCAGCCTGGAGTACTTCGAAACCGCTGTCTTCCAGATAGGTAGCGAGAATCTCGCGCACCATCGGTTCATCATCGATCGTCAGGACGCGCACGGCTGGCGTATTCATAAACGGCTCTCCTGACTCGACAAGATGTGGACTGCGGCAGCCAGCGGCGCCATGTCGCTCAAGGGTTTCTGGTAAACGCGATCGTCGTCAAGCCCTATCGCGCGTAAATCATCGGGCAGGCTGTAGCTGGAGGAACCTGTATGGATCAGAAATTCCATTTTGGGATAAAGCTGGTGCAGGATGCGAATGGCGGAATTGCCGTCTATATCAGGCAGACGCATGTCCATGATGCATACTGGGCAGGTGTCGCCCTCGCCGAGCCAGCCCAAAGCCGGGATGACCGACTCGAACGCCATCACCCGCAAACCTTCATCTTCCAGATAGGCCTTCAGATTTTCCCGAATCATTTCCTCATCATCGACGATCAAGACCCAACCTGTCATGAGAGCGCCTCCCGACCGATGGGCAGGCGGATACTGAAACAGGCGCCTTGACCCGGTTTAGACGCCACCGCCAGCTTGCCCCGATGCTGCTCGGTGACGATGAAATAGGACACTGACAGCCCCAAGCCGGTCCCTGAGCCAACTTCTTTGGTAGTAAAGAATGGTTCGAAAATCCGCTTGAGGGTTTTTTCATCCATACCGGGTCCGTTGTCAATCACTTCGATTAAAACGTAATGCGGTTCGCGGAGAGTGCGCAAGGTGATCGTCGGGAAAGGCGCGCCGCCCTCGGCCATGGCTTGAGCAGCATTCTTGAGAAGGTTCAGGATTACCTGCTCGATTTCGGTCTTGTCGCAATACACCAGACGCAGGGTGGGATCATAGTCACGCTGGATCGCGATGCGCTTGAAATCGTACTTTTTTTTCAAATCATAGTCGCTGGCGGCCAATCGCAGCACGGTTTCCAGCAAGTCTTCGAGATCCACGGGCGCAAAGCGCGATTCGCTGCGCCGGCTGAACGAGAGCATATCGGCGACGATCTTGGCGGCGCGGGCACCTGCTTCCCGGATGCCTTCCAGGAAATGCAGGACGCGCCGCTGTTCCAGATAGCGGTTCAGCCGGTCCAAGTCGATGCCGATGGCTTCGGCGACTGCACGATTCTGGGGCATATCCGGAGTGATGCGGCGCAGGATGTTTTGGCTACCCTGCAGGATCGCGCCCAGTGGATTATTGATTTCATGGGCCATCCCGGCGGCTAATCCACCCACCGAGAGCATCTTTTCGGTTTGCACCATCATGGATTCGATACGAACCCGGGCGGTCACATCATCCACCCGGATGACGGCGCCGCTGGCACTGTCCGCAATTAGAGGATAAACCATCACATCGGCATAGTGGAGTTCGCCCTGGTCTTCAAGCGTCATACGCGGGGTCTTGATCGGGCTACCCAGGCGGATGGCTTCCCGAACCTGTTCAAATTGACTTTCCAGTTGCGGGAACATTTCGCCGAAAAACCGGCCCTGGGCGATTTCCCAGGAGGCGCCGCAGGCTTGTTCGGCAGGCTGGTTAAGGACCGTGATATAACCCCAGGGATCGACGCCAATCAACACCGAGGGCATCGAATCGATGATATTTTTGAGATAAAACCGCATCCGCGCCACTTCTTCCTTGGCCTGTTTCTGCTCAGTAATATCGATGGACACGCCTAAAACGGCTGTTTCATTCAATCCCGGTTCGCTGAACGGAATCTTGATCGTTTGCATGATGCGCGCGCGGCCGGTGTGATCGGTGAACGACTCCTCGGCGATCAGCTTGGAAGCGCCGCTTTCAATCACTTCCCGGTCATCAGCCAGCATCCGTTCGGCTTCTTCGTCAATTTCATGCACAACGCCATGAGAACGGTCCACCAATTCCTCAACGGTCAGGCCATAGGCGGCGGCGGCGGCGCGGTTGGCCAGTAGAAAACGCCCGTTACGATCCCTGGCAAAGATCATGTGCGGCACCAGATCGATAATGCGCCGCAGACGCAACTCGCTTTGTTGTAGCGCGGCTTCCGCCTTGACCTGCTCGGTGATGTCCGTGCCGGTGCCGCGATAGCCGGCAAACTGGCCTTGCTGGTCATAAATGGGCTTACCGCTGACTTTCAGACAGCGATCCTGATCAGAGCGATCACCCACGTTGGTGCGGTAGACGAAATCACGGAAAGATTGATGGTTTTCCAGCGTTTCCCGGTGCTGTCGCCATTTTTGCGGGTCAAGCGCTGCATCGATCGTCGCCAGTTCCCATCGGGTGCGACCGAGGACGTGTTGCGGGGCGATGCCGGTCAGCGCATAGAAGCGTTCCGACAGGTAGGTGAACCGCAGATTCCCGTCCATCTCCCAGATCCAGTCGCTGGCCGCCTCGGTCACATCACGGAAGCGCCCTTCGCTTTCGCGCAGGGCGGCTTCCGCCTGCTGGCGCTCACCGAGTTCCCGCTGTAACTGGCGGGTCCGATGCGCCACCTTCCGCCGCAGCAGCCAGGACCATAACAGGGATGCGATGGTGATGAGCGCAACCGGCAGCAGCATCCAGAACGTCAGCCGCAGCATGGTCGAGAATTCCTCGACATCCGCCGGTTCCCGGTCCAGCGCGTAGGCCAGGGTAGCATCGACAACGGCAGTCACGATCAACAGCGCCCACACGGAAAATCGCGCCAGCCTGGCGGTCAACCGGGCGGCGGGGTGGAGATGGGTTAAAAGACGTGATCGATTAAGCATGGAGGGCTGATGATGAACGGATTAATCGCTATGATAGAACCATTTTGCAGCCATGGTGGATTTGGAGCGAATAATGATGGCATTGGGGCCGGTGATGCTGGGACTGGAAGGCAGGGTGCTGACCGCTGAGGAGCGGGAGTTGCTGCGCCATCCGCAAGTGGGCGGGGTGATTCTGTTTGCCCGCAACTACCAATCGCCGGAACAGGTGACAGCGCTCACGGACGCCATCCATGCGCTGCGGCAACCCCGTCTGCTGATCGCCGTGGATCATGAGGGCGGCCGGGTTCAGCGATTCCGTGAGGGTTTTACCCGCCTGCCGGCGGTGCGGCGACTGGGTGAGATTCACGATCAAGATCCCCAGCGAGCCAAGCAACTGGCGCGAATCACCGGCTGGCTGATGGCGGCGGAACTGCGGGCGGTCGGCGTCGATTTCAGCTTTGCGCCAGTGCTGGATCTTGACCATGGCGTCAGCAGCATTATCGGCGATCGGGCCTTTCACCACGATCCCGAAGTGGTAGCGAATCTGGCCCATGCCTATCGCAGCGGGATGCAGAAAGCTGGCATGGAAGCGGTGGGCAAGCACTTTCCCGGACATGGCGGCATCGCCGCTGACTCGCATCTGGAGCTGCCGGTCGATCCTCGTTCCTATGAGGACCTGGCCGTTGCCGACCTGCTGGCTTTTGAACGAATGATTCATTATGGCCTGGCGGCGCTGATGCCGGCCCACGTTCTCTATCCACAAGTCGACGACCAGCCCGCCGGGTTTTCCGCCCGCTGGATCGAGAATATTCTGCGCCGGCGACTGGAGTTTCAGGGGGCGATTTTCAGCGATGATCTGGACATGGCTGGAGCAGGGCTGGCCGGTACCCCGCCAGAACGGGCGCGAGCGGCGCTGGCAGCGGGTTGCGACATGGTGCTGGCTTGTAATGATCGCGCCGCCGCCGTAGCGATTCTCCAGAGTCTGCACGAAACACCCGATCCGGTCAGCCAGTTCCGGCTGATTCGCCTGCACGGGCGCGGCCGTTCCAACATGGAGCGATTGCGGCGCAATCCAGTCTGGCAACGGGCGGTCCATCGGGTTCAGGACTACGATGCGTTTCCCCTGCTGGAAATGGATATTTGAATGTGGAGTTCGTGATGCCGTCTGCCTTGATCATCCCTGAACAAGCGTTGGCCGTGCTGCGCGATGCAGAGCTGCTTTGCACAACCGAGCAGATCCAAACGGCGCTGGATCGTTTGGCCGCCGCGATTACAGCTCGCCTGGAGCGCCATAATCCATTGGTGCTGGTGGTGATGAACGGCGCGTTCATTCCCGGTGCGGAATTGTTGCTGCGTCTGTCTTTTCCCTTGCAGGTCGGTTACTTGCACGCGACCCGCTATCGCAGCGGCACCCAGGGCGGCAAGATCGACTGGATCGCGCCGCCGCGTCCGGCAGTCGCGGGACGCACGGTGTTGGTGGTGGATGATATTTACGACGAGGGCGATACGCTCAAGGCCATTCTCGACGCCATGCGCCAGGAAGGCGCGGCGGAGGTTTATAGCGCCGTGCTGGTAAACAAGCAGCATGACCGCAAGGTCGCCGGACTCACCGTCGATTTCGTCGGTCTGGAAGTTCCTGATCGTTATGTCTTCGGTTACGGGATGGACTACCAGGAATATTGGCGGCAACTGCCGGCCATCTACGCGATCAGTGATTGAGCG
>CAZDVY010000022.1:0-26398 GCA_964508935.1 uncultured Candidatus Competibacteraceae bacterium
GCATGACTTGGAAAGGCATCCGCCCCCATCGTCAAACTGAGCCGGACGGTCTACCAAAAGGGCATCTCACTCGCTAAGAAGGCGATGCAAGCGGTTGAGGCCCGGTTGGAGCGCAACCCTCTATTGCCCAAATGGGACATCCTCATTCGGCCCGTATGAAAGGTAAAATCTTTTTCGAAAATGACCTAAGACCGTATCGAACACGGGGAAGAACAGGTTATTCGCTGGAACAGTGGGAAGCGCGGCATGACTTGGGCGGTTGAACTGGCTGAAAGCGCCAGCGACGCCCTGGATGCCCTAGACGCGCCGATACAACGGCGAATCTGGTGGTTCTTGCGGGAACGGCTGGCAAGCGCTGACAACCCGCGCCAAACTGGTATGCCGAATTGAAGACCCGGCTGGTGGTGAAAATCGGACACAGCGCAACGTCTATCAGGGGAAACCCAACACGGAGACCACATGACGACCGCAATCTATGAAACCGACTTCTATCTGTGGACGCAACAGCAGGCCGCGCTCTTACGCCAAAGGAAATTCAACCGGGTTGACCTGGACTTGGCGAATATTGCCGAAGAGATTGAAAGTATGGGCAGAAGAGATCGACGGTCTGTCAGCAGCTACCTCCAGAATGTCCTTTTGCACCTGCTCAAATGGTGCTATCAGCCAGAACGGCGTGGAACCAGTTGGCGCTTGTCCATCCGTAACGGACGGCATCAAATCCATCAACTGATCAGCGAAAGCCCCAGCTTGAAGCCTCAATTACCCGCTCTTGTTCAAGAGTAGTATGGGCCTGGCAACGGGAGAATGCCGCCGATGAAATTGGCTTGCCGCTGACCACGTTCCCGGAACAGTGTCCGTTCACCGTGGAACAAATCACCGGCGATTTTTGGCCGGACTAGCACCCAGCAAAAAGCCCAGCGGTAAACGCACTGGGCTTTCTGGTTTGGTCGATCCGGTTTCACTCGCTGCACGCCCCGGCGCGTGCCGTGAGAGCCTGCGTAATTCCTGCGTAACTGTGCAGGGAAAAATACGGTTTTGACGGGAATCAACCGCTGCAACCTTTCCTACAAACCGCTTGTTTTTTCTAACAAACAAGAATAAACCGTAGACAAATGAGAATAAGCGGATATACGATAAGCGGAGTCTTTTAATCTGTTGGTCGTGCGTTCGAATCGCACACGGCCCACCAAATGACTAGAGGCTTAGGCGCTTTGCCTGAGCCTTTCTTTTTTCGTGTAGACCCTTCGATGATTCTCTGATCGCCAATGATGAAGCTTATCGAAACGATTCTCGAGCGCACCATCCTGCTCAGCCGCTGGCTATTGGCACCGCTTTACCTGGCGCTGATCGCCGTCTTGATCTTGTTCACCATCAAAGCCGTGCAGGAGGTCGTCCACCTGTTTGAGGTGATTCTGACTGTCAGCGAAACCGATCTGGTTCTGTCAGTGTTAGCGCTAGTGGACCTGGTGCTGGTCGCTAACTTGCTGGTGATGGTAATTCTTAGCAGCTACGAGACCTTCGTCTCCGCGCTGGATACCGCAGAGGGCCAGGAAAAACCCTCTTGGCTGGGTAAAATCGACGCCGCTACCATCAAAATCAAGTTGGCAGTCGCCATCGTCGCCATTTCCTCAATTCATCTGCTCAAGGCGTTTATGAGTACCCCGCACCAAGAAACCAACCCATCCTTATGGAACAATCAATTGTTTTGGTTGGTGATCATCCATCTGACCTTTGTGGTATCAGCGCTGGTTATGGCGTGGATCGACCGGATTGCCTTTGCTCCCCACCGGGAGCATCACTGAAGTGCTTGCCGGCCCACCCAGTCGCGGGCGAACTGCCAGGCCACCCGGCCACTGCGTGATCCGCGCTGCAAGGCCCATTGCAACGCTGCCTGGCGGGCGGATTCATTCCACCCTGCCGGCCCGGCCAGCCGCTCCAGCCAATAGGCAACGATGGCGAGATAATCATCCTGGCCGAACGGGTGAAAGGACAACCATAGCCCAAAGCGCTCGGACAGCGAGATTTTTTCCTCCACTGCCTCGCCATGGTGCAGTTCGCCCTCGATCAACCGGGTGTCTTCGTTCTCCCGCTGGTACTCGGGCAACAGGTGGCGGCGATTGGAGGTCGCGCAGAGCAGGACATTGTCGGGCGCAACGCTGATCGAGCCATCCAGCATCGCCTTGAGCGCTTTGTAGCTGGGATCGTTCGCTTCAAACGACAGATCGTCGCAATAAAGCAGGAATCGTTCCGTCCGGTCAAACAGCGACTCAACGATGTCTGGCAAGTCAAGCAGATCGTGCTTGTCCACTTCGATCAGCCGCAAACCCTGGTCGGCGTATTCGTTGAGCAGTGCCTTGATCAACGAAGATTTCCCGGTGCCGCGCGATCCCCACAGCAGGACATGGTTGCAGGAATGCCCGGCCAGGAATTGCCGGATGTTCAAATCCAGCGCCGCTTTCTGACGATCAATCCGTTGCAGGTCAGCCAGCCGCAAGGGATGGGCATGGCGCACCGGCTGCAAATAGCCGCTCTGGCCAAACCGCCGCCAGCGGCAGGCCCGCCAGCGCGCCCAGTCTGGCGACTCCAGCACCACTGGCAAGGATTGCTCCCACCGCGCAAGCAGATGAATCAGGCGTTCCGCAAGCGCCTGATCAATGGTCAGCGTCACCGAGGCCACGGCGTTAACGGCTCATCACCAGAGTGCTGACTCCCTGACCCGCGTTCAGCAAGATCAGATCAGCCACGATCCGGGCGCTTTCCTCAAGCGCTACATCCGGGATCACGCTGTCTTTCCCCGCGGGAATCTCATCACCAGACTTGAGCAGCGGTAATTTCTTCATCGCCCGGTAGCGATTCTCCCGTTCTCGCTGCCAGGTTTCGAGACGCGCCTGCTCAGCCCGGCGTTGCTCTTCCAGCAGCGAGACCGTCGTCTTTTCCCGCTGTTGCCGGGCGAATTCGAGATCATGCAGGAAGGCTTGATAATCCGTATCATTAGCGATTCGCGCCTGATGCCGCCGCATCAACTCCGGCACTTGGGCCGCCAGTCGCCGGTTGCCCTGATAAGAGGTTGCGGGAATCTCATCCCAGGGCAGGGCATTTTTCTGGGCGCTTTCGCCGATGTCCTCGCTGTCCATCGCCGAGGGAATAGCGATGTCAGGTCGCACCCCGCGATGCTGGGTGCTGCCGCCGCTGACCCGGTAAAACTTGGCGATGGTCATCTTCAACTGACCTTGCGCATCCCTGGCGCGCGTCAGTCGGCTCAAATCCACCAGGGTCTGCACTGTGCCCTTGCCAAAGGTCGGATCGCCGATGACAACCCCGCGCCCGTAGTCCTGAATGGCCCCGGCAAAGATTTCCGAGGCCGAAGCGCTGGTGTGATCCACCAACACCGCCAACGGGCCGTCATACGCCTGGCCGCGCTCGCCGTCCTCCTCAACTTCCACCCGACCACCGGCGTTTCTGACCTGAACGACCGGCCCGTTATCGATGAACAGCCCGGTCAGATCGACCGCCTCTTGCAGCGAGCCGCCGCCATTTTCGCGCAGGTCCAGCACCAGCCCGTCTATCTGCCCTTGCAGGTCCTTGAGCAGCCGGCGGACATCTCGGGTGGTGCTGCGGTAATCCTTCACTCCGCGTCGGGCCGCTTCAAAATCGCTGTAAAATGCCGGGATGGTCACCACGCCGACTCGCAGCTCGCGGCCCCCGGAGTCCTTGAACGTGCGGATTTCGCTCTTGGCCGCCTGTTTTTCCAGCTTGATGGTGTCGCGCACCAGCCGCACGGTCTTTTCCGCCGCTGCCGCGCCGGCCTTGCCCGGCAGGATTTTCAGGCGCACCACGGTGCCGCGCGGGCCACGAATTTTCTCGACCACATCATCGAGCCGCCAGCCGACGACATCGGTCCAGGGTTCCTTTTCGCCCTGCGCCACCGCAACGATCTTGTCGCTGGGCCGAATTTGCTGGCTCAAATCCGCCGGGCCGCCAGTGACCAGCTCGACGACCGTAACCTGCTCATCTTCCATGCGCAGCACACAACCGATGCCTTCCAGGGACAGCCGCATCTGGATATTGAAATTCTCGGTATTGCGCGGTGAGAAGTAGGCGGTATGCGGATCGAAAGCCTGGGCCACCGCATTCATGTACCACTGAAACACGTCTTCGCTGGTGGATTGCAGGGCCTGGCGCAGCCGGTTGTCATAGCGCTTGCTCAACAACTCGCGGGCGGCGGCCTGGTCCTTGCCGGACAGGATCACAGTCAACATTTCATGCTTGAGTCGCTTGCGCCACAGATCGTCCAGTTCTTCGGAGCTTTTCGCCCAGGGGGCGTCCTTGCGGTCCACATCCAGCGACTCGGGGACATCGAAGCGGAAATCCTGTTTCAGCAAGGCCTGGATACGGGCAGTGCGCTCGGCCAACCGGCGCAAATAGAGATTGAAAATGGCGTAGGCCGGTTGCAGGTCGCCATTTTTCAGGGCGTCGTCCAGGGTATGGCGATACGGCTCGAAACTGGCAATATCGCTGGCCAGAAAATAGCTGCGGCTGAAATCGAGACTGTCGAGATAGGCGTTCAGCACCAGAGAGGACAAGGCGTCATCCAATGGGCTCTGCCGGTAATGATGTTGTGATAACAGATCAGCGATGGTTCGATCCAGTGAATCCTGCCGGGCAGTAGGCGCCAAGGGTTTCACCTCGGCGCTCACATCCGGTTCAACCGGCTTGGCAAACGTCGCCGTCAGGCCCAGGATCAGGATCAGGGGGAGCAGAATCAGGGCTTTGAGATTTGGCAAATGGTACATGGGGCTTCTCGACAGAAACAGGCCGAAATGCTGCGTTCTCCGGTTCAGAACGGTGTGGGATGAACCAGCACGATGTCTGTGGCAACCGGTTGCTTGCCGTTCGGTTCGGCCAGGGTAAATTCAAAAATATGGTTGCGGGACGGCAGCTTCATGACATTGAAGCCATCCGGCAGGCTGGAGTCGTGGAAGAACGCGGTCCGATACGGGGATTCCGGATCGCGAGAGTCGGTTTTCCACAGATACGGCGACAGTTTGACCAGAAAACGCATGAAGCCAAAACTCTTGTTATCGTCATGGTGGTAACAATAGCCGCGCACCCGCGAACCCATGGCTCCCCAGAGCGGGGATAGATAATCGTCGCCCCGGGTCGGCAGCAGTCCCGGCACCAGGTAGCCGGACACGAACATGTCCGATTCCCGACGCAGTTCTTCAGACACATTATCGAAGGCCAGGGTTTCCACCCGGCAGCCCTTGTTCTGCAAGGCGCGCACCACCTGCACGAAATCGCCGTCGCCGGTCGCCAGCAGTACCCGGTCGAGGTTCTCTGATTGCAGCAGCACGTCGACCGCCATGTCGAGATCGGCGTTGGCCTTGCCGTAACGGTTGCCCGCTTCGTCCTGGAACCATTTGACCCGCTTTTCGATGACCTTGTAACCGAGTTCGCGCAGCGCGGACTGATAAGCGCGGGCCTTGTCCCGATAGACCGTATTGGTTTCAGCGCGTTCCTCGTCATAAGACAGATAGACATTCAACCGCAGGGGTTCGGCGTAATCCCGACAGGCGAATTCGCGCAGCACGTCGTATTGCATCCGCTGTCCGCCGTTGCGGGAAATGTTGGCGGCGTCCACATAAACGCCAACTTTGGCATGGGATTTGAGATCAATGGTCATATGCTTGTTTTAAAACTCTTTATTGAATTGTTTGCTGATAATAGGGATAGAAGTAAACCGCACCTTTTTGATGAGGCTTGCAGCGCGTCTTTAATCATCAACCGCGCCGGCAAAACATCAACATTCTACCGGTTTTCGCTGGGTTCCCGATACGGGCGGGTGGCACTGTATCAACTCCCTTAGTCTTAAGCAGATTCGGCAGGGCCACGCTGCGTTCCCAGAGTCTTCTAGATTGTTCTATAGTTGGGTTCATCACAAACCCTGAGGAGTCATCGATATGAAGTTATCGCGTCTCGCCACCGCCAGCCTGCTGACCTGCGCGGTTTTCGCCGCCGGGCCGGTCATCCCCGATGCGGCGGCCCAGTCACGCTCCAGCTATGAGGATGTGGACGCCGAACCCAGCGGCGACTGGGGTCAGCCGCAACGGGGCGGCTACCCCAATCGGGGTCCACAGGATGCTCAGGATAGCGACTGGGGTCAGCCGCAGCGGGGCGGCTACCCCAATCGGGGTCCACAGGATGCTCAGGATAGCGACTGGGATCAGCCGCAGGAGGGCGGCTACCCCAATCGGGGTCCACAGGATGCTCAGGATGGCGACTGGAGCGGTGCTCCGCCAGACGATCAGGGCGGCGGCTGGGGTCGCGCCCAACAAGAGATCGAACAGATCATTACCCCGGAATACCGCCGGATGGGGATGCGGCTGGAGCAACTGCCCAACGGCAGTCTGCGTCTGCGCCTGCCCAGCGAAGTGATGTTCGCTTATGACAGCGCCAACATCAGTCCGGCCTTTGCCCCTACCTTGCGCAAGGTCGCCGGCTTCATGGAGCGCCGTCCCCGCACCCGGGCGCGCATCATTGGCCACACCGACAGCGTGGGTTCAGACAGCTACAACATGGACCTGTCGCTGCGCCGGGCGGAAAGCGTGGCCGCGTTTCTGAACGGTCAGGGCGTGCATCCACGACGTTTGTTCACTGACGGTCGCGGCAAGCAGGAACCCATCGCCAGCAACGCTACCCCCGAAGGCCGGCAGATGAATCGGCGAGTGGACATCATCCTGCTGCGCCCGCCACGCCGGTACTAACCCCGAATCATCCCTCCAGCGCGGTGCGGATTTGCGCAGCCAGCGCCTTGAGTTGTTCAGGATTCGCCGGTTCGCGGCCATGCGCGCCGGCTTTCTGCCCTTCCCACATCGGTACGATATGGACATGGTAGTGCAAAACAGTCTGGCCAGCGGCGGCGCCGTTGAACTGGCCGATGCGGATGCCATCTGGACTCAGCGCTTTTTGCACCGCCCGGGCGACGCGCTGAACGGTCGAAGCGACCGCCAGCAGATCGACTTCGGCGATTTCCAGCAGATTAGGCGCGTGCGCCTTGGAAATAACCAGGGTATGCCCCGGACTGGCCGGACGGACGTCCATGAAGATCACCGTTTGGGCGTCTTCGTGAACTTTGACCGCCGGGATTTCGCCTCGGACGATTTTGCAGAAAATGCAACGGGTGGATTCAGACATGATGGAATATTCCTTGATTCGTCAAGGGTTTCAAGGGGCGCTGCGTTCAAGCGAATGGATTTCCAGGCGCAAATCCTCCCGGCCTTTCTTCTGCCGGGCGATCCGCACCGGAAGATATTGCCATTCGACCGCAAACCAGAAAATAGTCGTCCGGTTCCCATCAGGCCGGGTCTGGCTGACACGCACCGTGCGCAATGGACCCAGCGCCGTCTTCAGGGTTTCCTCGCCTTCGTTGCGGATTCGGTAAATTCGGGGTTCGATCCCATCGACCAGGGCATACTGTTCTGGCAACTGGCCGCGCTGCAGATCCGACATCACCGCCAGATTCAGGCTCAGCGGGTCGGTGACGCCGGGCGATAACGGCAGTATCGCCGACCTGGTATGGCTCTGCGCCGCAATCTGCCCCGCCGGCCAGTCAAAGCGTAATTGCGCCTGTTGGGTTTCCCGGCCGGTATCCGTCTGCCGTATATATTCAAGAGGTCGCACCTGGCCGTCGCGGAGTTCGCCGCTAGCTTGTTCCTGAATGCGGTGGGACGCCAACAAGGCGACCAGTGGATGGGGACGCACCTCGAAACGCATGGCGTAGCCGTTCGATCCAATGGCGTCCAGCGTCATCAACGCCTCACCGACGGGCAGACCGGAGCCATATAAATCATAGCGGGCCTGGAACGGCGCTATTGACAAGTCAGCGTGGGCCATGGACAGCGCCAGCAAGCCAACTAACGCTAGAGAACGAGTCAGGAACTTCATCAAGAATTCAGGCTGGTAGATGGGCCAATTGTTGGCGGCGCTCATGAAGCAATATTTCATAGGCGCGACTCAAGGCGCGTTCATAAGCGCAATCGCCCTGTTCGCCCATTTCGTACAGGCGGCTTTCGAAAAAGGCGATTTCCTGACGCAGGTGATCCGCTGCTCGATAGTCAGCGGCCAGATGTCCGAGACTGAGCGGATGGACGCCCAGCATAAAACTCGCATGCATTGTTGCTTCTCCTCGTCGATTTTGATGGTTGTTCACCATCACGCTAGACGGATAAAGTGAATTTTGCATGACAACCCGGTTAAAACCAGTGATTAAAGGCGGTGGAAACGCATGGACAGATCGATCGCCCGCACATCCTTGGTCAGTCCGCCAATGGAAATGTAATCCACGCCGGTTTCAGCAATCGGGCGAACGGTATCGAAATTGACATTGCCGGACGCTTCCAGCTTGACCCGTCCGCCGGTGACGTTCACCGCCTCAACCATGGTCGCTAAATCGAAGTTATCCAGCATGACGATGTCGGGCTGGGCCGTCAGCGCCTCGGCCAGTTCGGCGAGACTCTCCACTTCCACCTCGACCGTAACGCCTGGATGCAGATGGCGGGCAGTGGTGATCGCCTTGCCGATGGAGCCAGCGGCCATGATGTGGTTTTCCTTGATCAGCACTGCGTCGAACAAGCCGATACGATGGTTCCGGCATCCGCCGCAGCGCACCGCGTACTTCTGTGCGAGCCTTAGACCGGGGAGGGTCTTGCGGGTGTCAAGAATCGCGGCGCGGGTTCCCGCCACTGCATCAGCGTAGCGGCGGGCCAGAGTGGCGGTTCCCGATAGTAATTGCAGAAAATTCAGTGCGGTGCGCTCGCCGGTCAGCAGGGCGCGAGCTGGGCCATGCAGGGTGCAAAGGAGTTGATCGGGAGCGATGCGGTCGCCATCCGCCGCCTGCCAGTCGATGACGATGCGGGTATCGAGTTGCCCAAAGACGGCATCAAACCAGGCGGCGCCGCACAGGATGGCGTTCTCGCGGCTGATGACTGTCGCTTCGGCCAAGGCTTCTTCGGGAATCAGCGCGGCAGTCAGATCACCGCCGCCGACATCTTCGGCCAGGGCCAGAGCCACAGCAGGGTTAGGGTCAGGCTGGTTCATGGAGAGCCTCAAGTCTGAAAGTAAACGTTCGCAGTGATGGGCGACTATACATGATCAATTCCATTGGAGTGTCCGCAGATGGTGATAAAACCCGGCAGCGTCCATAAATCCCACGACTCGCTGTTCGCGGCGTTCGCGGCCATCCGCGCCAAAAAACAGGATCGCCGGTGGCCCGACAATGCCAAAGTGTTGTAATAACGCTTGGTCCACCGCGTCATGAGCGGTCACATCCGCCTGAAGTGCGACCATTCCCGCCAGCATCCCCTGGACTGCTGGATCGCTGAAAGTGAAGCGTTCCAGTTCCTTGCAACTGACGCACCAGTCGGCGTAGAAATCCAGCATCACGGGCTGTCCCCTGGCTTCGCGCACTGCCTGTTGCACATCCGCCACTGTTTTGACCGGGCGAAAGAGCGGCGCAGGCGCCTCACGGGCGTTCGCTACAAAACTGACGCCGCGCAACGGTTGCCACGGATCACGCCCCCCCGCAGCCACACCCACCAGCAGTAACACGCCATAGATCAGCAGCACGATGCCGAGACCTTTGACCAGCATCCGCCAGGATGGCGCGCCGTGCGCCATCGGTTGCAATGCGCCCATGTAGGTCGCGGTCACAACAAACAGTGTCGCCCACAACACCATAATCAAAGCTGCCGGCAAAATGCGCTCCAGCAGCCACAGCGCCACCGCCAGCAGGAGTACGCCGAAAATTGCCTTGATCCGCTCCATCCAATGACCAGCGCGGGGCAGCCAGTGTCCGGTGGACGCGCCGATAATCAGCAACGGTGCGCCCATGCCCAGACTCAGGACGAACAGCGCCGCCGCTCCCAATGCGATGTCGCCGGTGACGGCAATGAAGGTCAGAGCGCCGATCAGCGGCGGGGCCACGCACGGTCCAATAATCAGTGCTGAGAGGAGGCCCATCACCGCTACGCCGGCATAATGACCGCCGCGCTGGCGGTTGCTCCATTCCGTCAGTCGATGTTGTACAAAAGCCGGCAATTGCAGATCGTAGAAACCGAACATCGACAACGCCAGTAGCACAAACAGGCTGCTGAACATACCGATTATCCAGGGATTTTGGAACCAGGCCTGAATGTTTTGCCCGAGCAGCGCCGCCAGTATGCCGATAACCGTGTAGGCAGCGGACATCGCTAACACATAGGTTAACGCCAGCAGCAGCGCCCGACGACGGGTCAAATTTGCGCCTTGCCCAGCGATCAGGCCGGACAGAATCGGGACCATTGGAAATACGCAGGGCGTGAAGGCCAGCAGCAGGCCAAAACCGAAGAAGGCAGGAATCGCCAGAAAGCGTTGCTCGCCGAGGAGTCGTGCCAGGCGATCCTGCTCGGCTTCGATAGGTTGAATGTTCACCTTCTCCACCGACCGCTTTCCCGCTGGTGGGGATTCCGCGCTTATCCCTGCGCTTTCTCCAGTCAGCGAGAGAGCGGAATCGACAGGCAGGGGGACGGCGACGGTCTGGCTGAGCGGTGGATAACAGACTCCCACTTCAGCACAGCCCTGGTAGTGGGCTTTTACCTCGACCAATCCTGCACTGTCCGATGAACGGTGCAGGCGGGCGATCAGGATCGCTTCACCGTGAAAAACCTGCTGTGGGCCAAAATAAGGATCATCCTTCGGCTCACCGGGGGGAATCTCGACATCTTTAATGGCGATGCCCTGAGCTTCAATCAACTCCAGCCGGAATTTATCGCGGTAGAGATAATAACCCGGCGCGATGACCCAGCGCGCCTGGAGGGTCAGCGGGTCCAACACGCTGATCGTCAACCGAAACGCGTGATCCGCCTGCAAAACCCGCTCTTGGGCGGGATCGCCAAAGCGGTCAAATAATCCCGCTGCCGCCGGTCCTGCCAGCAGTGTCGTCAACAGCGCCAGCCAGAGCCATGCCACTCCCCCCTTTTTCAACGGGGAGTGAGGGAGGATTTCTCTCATGCCGATGCTCCGGTGTTGTCAGCGATCCAGTCCAGATAGGTCGCTGCGCCCATCTGAACGGGCAGGGCGATGATTTCCGGGACTTGGTAAGGATGCAGGTCGTGGATGCGCGCCTCCAGCAACGGGTAAACCGCACTGCGGGTTTTGATAATCAATAGCACTTCAGCATCTCGCTGGATTTGCCCCTGCCAGCGATAGATCGAGATTAAGCCCGGCGTAATAGTGACGCAGGCGGCCAACCGCTCGTTAACCATTGTTTCAGCAATGCGCTCGGCGGTGGCCTGATCCGGGCAGGTGCAATAGACCACCAGCGGTTGACTGTCCATGACAGATTCCTCTTCGGCAAATGGGACGGGAATAGCGTGGGCTAACCACAGGAAGCGTAACGATAGACTCCCGGCCCGGCAATTTTCTTCACTTGACCCCTTGAAAAATTCCTGCCTCGCCCCACTTTCCCGTCAACCCCTTGACAGGCGGTTCTCGCTGGCTATGATTAGCACTCATCAAGGTCGAGTGCTAATAATGACAGCGCCAACCTCAAGTCACCAAATTCAACCCCAGGAGATGTACCCAATGAACATTCGTCCGTTGCATGATCGTGTACTCATCAAGCGCGTTGAAGAAGAAACCAAGAGTCCGGGCGGCATCGTGCTGCCAGGCGCCGCTGCCGAGAAGCCGTCGCGCGGTACGGTCATGGCGATCGGGCGCGGCAAGTTGCTGGAGAACGGCGACGTGCGGCCTCTGGATGTCAAGGTCGGCGACCTGGTGCTGTTCGGCAAGTATTCGGGCAGTGAAGTGAAGGTGGACGGCGAAGATCTGATCGTCATGCGCGAAGACGAGATCATGGCGATCATCGAGAAGTAAGCGTCCCCTTCGCCGAAACTTCTTAATCCTTAAATAACCGGTTTCAGAGGAATTACAAGATGGCTGCAAAAGACGTTAAGTTTGGTGATGACGCCCGCTCACGCATGGTGCGCGGTATTAATGTTTTGGCCAATGCGGTCAAGGTTACGCTCGGTCCCAAGGGCCGCAATGTGTTGTTAGACAAGTCTTTCGGCGCCCCCACTGTCACCAAGGACGGCGTGTCGGTCGCCAAGGAAGTGGAGCTGGAAGACAAGTTCGAGAATATGGGCGCGCAGATGGTGAAGGAAGTCGCATCCAAGACGTCCGATGTCGCTGGTGACGGCACCACCACTGCTACTGTGCTGGCTCAGGCCATCGTCCGTGAGGGTATGAAGGCCATCGCTGCCGGCATGAACCCGATGGATCTGAAGCGTGGTGTCGATAAAGCCGTAGCCGCCGCCGTTGAGGAACTGAAAAAGCTGTCCAAGCCCTGCACGGATGACAAAGCGATTGCTCAGGTCGGCACCATCTCCGCGAATGCCGATGAGGCGATTGGCCGGATCATCGCTGACGCGATGAAGAAAGTGGGTAAGGAAGGTGTTATTACCGTTGAAGAAGGCAAGAGCCTGGACAACGAGTTGGATGTCGTCGAAGGCATGCAGTTTGACCGGGGCTACATCTCGCCTTACTTTATCAACAACCAGCAGAACATGTGCGCCGAGCTGGAAGCGCCTTATATTCTGCTGTATGACAAAAAGATTTCCAATGTTCGCGATCTGCTGCCGGTGCTGGAAGGCGTGGCCAAGTCCAGCAAGCCGCTGCTGATCGTCGCGGAAGATGTCGAAGGCGAGGCGCTGGCCACCCTGGTGGTCAACACTATTCGTGGCATCGTCAAGGTTGCGGCGGTGAAAGCCCCTGGCTTCGGCGACCGGCGCAAGGCCATGTTGCAGGATATCGCCATTCTGACCGGCGGCCAGGTGATTTCCGACGAAGTTGGCCTGAGCCTGGAAAAGACTACCCTGGCCGATCTGGGCACTGCCCGCAAGATCGTTGTCGCCAAGGAAAACACCACGATTATCGATGGCGCTGGCAAGACGGACGAAATCCAGGGCCGGGTCGAGCAGATTCGTCGCCAGATCGAAGAAGCCACCTCCGATTACGACCGTGAGAAGCTGCAAGAGCGCGTGGCCAAACTGGCTGGCGGCGTGGCAGTCATCAAGGTTGGCGCGGCCACCGAGATCGAGATGAAAGAAAAGAAGGCCCGCGTCGAAGACGCCCTGCACGCCACCCGTGCGGCAGTCGAGGAAGGCGTTGTAGCAGGCGGCGGCGTTGCGCTAATCCGCGCCCTGCAGGCGATCAAGGGTCTGAAAGGCGACAACGTCGATCAGAACACCGGTATCACCATCGCCCTGCGCGCCATGGAAGAGCCTGCCCGCCAAATCGTTGCCAACGCCGGCGACGAGCCTTCCGTGATTCTGAACAAGATTCTGGAAAACAGTGGTAACTACGGTTATAACGCTGCGACGAGCGAATATGGCGACATGGTCGAAATGGGCATTCTGGACCCGACCAAGGTTACTCGCTCCGCGTTGCAGAACGCAGCTTCCGTAGCCGCGTTGTTGATCACCACCGAAGCGATGATTGCTGAACTGCCCAAGAAGGAGTCCGCTGGCGGCATGGGCGGCGGTATGGGTGGCGGCATGGGCGGCATGGGCGGTATGGGTGACATGATGTAATCCATCCCTCCAGCCTGAATCTGGGAACCCCGCTCCGGCGGGGTTTTTTTATTGTCACTTGGGCTTGGCGCTTTGAGGATGCCAGAGCGGAATGGCAAGGTATGCTACGATTCACGTCCTGTTACCGGTTCAGACGAGGGCCAGTTTTGAAGTTACGCCGTTTTTTGATTTTTCTCATTGCGGGCTGGTCCGGCTTTTTCGTCATGGCCATCGAAATGTTGAGCGGGCGGATTCTGGCGCCGAATTTCGGCAACAGTATTCATGTTTGGGGCGCCGTTATTACGATGTTCATGCTGGCGCTGTCCGTCGGCTATTTACTGGGCGGCCGATTATCGGTCAATCAACCCAGCTTGCGCCGTTTGGCGATCATCCTCATGGTCGGCGCGGTGACCACGCTGCCCGTGATCGTACTGGGCGATGTGACGCTCGACTGGATTTTCGAGAGAATTCACGATCCTCGCTATGGCTCTCTGCTGTCGGCGACCCTGTTGTTTTTCATCCCTACAGCGGTGTCGGGCATGGTATCACCCTATGCCGTGCGTCTGTTGGTTGCGGAATCCCGCCTGAGTGGCCATTTCGCAGGACAGCTCTATTTTATTTCCACCTTTGGCAGCGCCGCAGGAACCCTTCTAACGTCGTTCTATCTGGTTCTTTATTTTGAGATTCATCAAATTATCACTGGATTGATAGGCGTTTCGCTGATTTTAGGGCCGCTTGCCCTGTTCCTTGGAAAGGCCACTGATGAAGCAAAGTAGAAAAATTACAACCCTGCTGGCTCTCCTTACTTCTATCATGACTCCGTTATCTACAGTTGCTCAGGTCATTCACCACGAAAAATCGCTTTATCGCAATATCCTCGTCTATGAAGAGGATGGGCAGCGTTGCCTGAGTTTTTCCCGCAAGAACGAAACCGCCCGGCAAACCTGCCAATCGTTGAGCGACCCGAATGAATTCGTCTTCAGCTATACCCGGATGATGATGGGTGCACTGTATCTGAATCCCAATCCCCGAAAAGTGCTGATTGTGGGCTTGGGGGGCGGTATTCTGCCAACCGCATTGTCCAGGCTGTTTCCCGAAACTGTAATCGACGTTGTTGAAATCGATCCGGCAGTGGTAAAAGTCGCCCAGCAATTCTTCGGCTTTCATCCCAGCCAAAATGTCCATATCTTCGAGGAAGATGGGCGGGTTTTTATCAAACGCGCCGGCCAAACTGATCAACGTTATGATCTGATCATGCTGGATGCTTTTGATCATGAATATATTCCTGAGCATTTACTGACCCAGGAATTTCTGCTGGAGGTTAAAAAACTGTTAACAATGGATGGGGTATTGGCGGCGAATACGTTTTCCAGCAGTCGCCTCTATCATCATGAGTCAGTCACTTATTCGGCGGTATTCGGCGATTTTTACAATCTCCGGGTCAAATTGAAAAATCGCGTCATCCTGAAAAAAATGGATGGGCTTCTGACGCCAGATGCGGTTCAACATAACGCCGATCAGCTTGAAGAAAAATTGGCGCCCTTCGGTTTTGGCCGCGAATGGCTCCTTCCACTCTTCTCGACCGGGCGTGACTGGAATCCCGATGCGCGCATTTTGACCGATCAGTATTCACCATCGAATTTATTGAACTCCCTGTTCCAGTCTGGCGCTGAGTGAAGAGCACTGGTTGCTCGCTATCTTGACTCATCAAGCGCAGTCCATTGATCAGAAAGCTCACGAGAAACCCTCCTGTAAATTTTCCCGTGATCGCGAGAGAAGCAATGTGAGGCTGATCATGGGCTTTATCCAGGTCTGAATCACGGATTCAGTAGATAACTGGATGACAAGAAACAATCCGTGCCATCTGATTATCCGTACTAGCCCGTGATTCAGACCCCAGGCAGCGTTGCGTCCGCCCCCTGGTTTCGGTCACAGGAAATTTACAGGAGGGGAAAATTTAAAGGAGGCATCCTTTCGGGCTACATATTGGGGTAATTCGGCCCGCCGCCGCCCTGGGGTGTGACCCAGTTAATGTTCTGGGTCGGGTCCTTGATATCGCAGGTCTTGCAATGGACGCAGTTCTGGGCGTTGATTTGCAGGCGTGGATTATTCCCGTCGCTGTCCCGCACGATCTCATAAACCCCCGCCGGGCAATAGCGCTGCTCCGGCGCATCGTACAGCGCCAGATTGATGCGAATCGGTACGGTGGGGTCCTTGAGCGTCAGATGACAGGGCTGATCCTCTTCATGGTTGGTGTTGGAAATGAACACCGAGGACAGCCGGTCAAAGCTGATCTTGCCATCCGGTTTCGGATATTCGATCTTTGGGCACTCGCTGGCTTTTTTCAGCTTGGCGTGATCGGGTTGATGATGGAGCGTCCACGGCGCTTTGCCTCGGAACAGATAGGTGTCGATGGCGGAGTAAGCAATCGCCGCCCACAGTCCCCAGCGGAATGAGGGCTTGATGTTGCGCACCGCATAGAGTTCCTCCCACAGCCAGCTTTGCCGCAACTGTTCAGGATATGCCGTGATCTCGTCGGCGCTGCGCCCAGCGGTGACTGCCGCGAATACGGCGTCGGCGGCTACCATGCCGGACTTCATCGCCGTGTGCGTGCCCTTGATCTTGGGCGCGTTGAGGAAGCCGGCGGTATCGCCGATCAGCAGGCCACCGGGGAAGGTCAGCTTGGGAATCGACTGGATGCCGCCCGCTGAAATGGCGCGCGCGCCGTAGGCGATGCGTCGGCCTCCCTCGAACGTCGGGCGAATGTCCGGGTGGGTTTTGAAACGCTGGAATTCCTCGAACGGCGACAGATGCGGGTTTTCGTAGCCCAGACCGACCACAAAGCCGACGGATACCTGATTGTTTTCCAGATGGTAGAGAAAGGAACCGCCGTAGGTGCTGGCATCCAGCGGCCAGCCGACGGTGTGGACGATCTTGCCCAGTTGATGCCGGGCTGGATCGATCTCCCACAATTCCTTGATGCCGATGCCATAGGTCTGCGGATCGACGCCTTCGCGCAGCTTGAAGCGGTCAAACAGGATCTTGGTCAGCGAGCCGCGACAGCCCTCGGCGAATAGCGTGTAACGGGCGCGCAGTTCCATGCCCGGCGCGAATTGCTCGGTCGGTTGACCGTGGCGGTCAACGCCCATGTCGCCGGTGGCGACGCCGACGACAGCGCCATCGTCGTTGTACAACACTTCGGCGGCGGCGAACCCGGGGTAAATCTCTACGCCCAGTTCCTCGGCCTGTGTCGCCAGCCAGCGACACAGATTGCCCAGACTGATAATGTAATTGCCGTGATTGTGCATCTGCGGCGGGGTGGGCAGTTTGTAGGAGGTTTCGCGGGTTAGCAACAGAAAGTGGTCTTTCTGGGCCGGCGTGTTCAGCGGCGCGCCCCGCTCTTGCCAGTCGGGAATCAACTCATTGAGAGCGCGGGGTTCCACGACCGCCCCGGACAGGATGTGCGCGCCGACTTCGGAGCCTTTTTCAATGACGCAAACGCTCACGTCCTGATCTTTCTCCGCCGCCAATTGCTTGATACGAATCGCCGCGGACAGGCCGGATGGGCCAGCGCCGACGATCACGACATCATATTCCATACTTTCGCGTTCCACGGGTCACTCCTTCATCTGGTTTTTACGGGTTGGAGTCGCCGGGAAACCCTCAATCTGCACAGGGGATTCCCGCAATTTTGCGGATTGTAGCAAGCTGCCGCCCTGAATGATTGACCTTTAGCGCCGGCGGTGGGTCCGGCTAATCTGGTGAACCACTTTCGGCAAGAGTCCGGCAGTGAGCCGCATAACGTCGCCAGACCGCCGGCTGCGGAGCGTGAATCCAACTGAGCAGCATATCGCCGAGAATGGCGGGAATCAGTTCCGGGGCATTTCTCCGCGCCCAGCGCAGGAAACTGTGCAGCCGCCGCCGCAGGCAAGCCCGCCAGAGTGCCGGCGGAATCAGATCGCCATGCTGTTCAGCGAACTGACCGAGCGTGTCCCAGTTCGCCTCGAACATCATGAGCTGGTGTTGGCTGGCGTTGCGGCCATGCCGTCGATAGCCGGCTAGAACCCCCGGCGTCCGGGCGATGGCATAATCGACGGATAGACGCAGCCAGCCGTCCAGGTCTTCCAGCCGCAACTGTTCATCGAAACCGCCCATCGCCAGAAACGCCTCGCGCCGCAACGCCACGGTGGGATTGGCGATGTCGTTGTGACTAATCAGCCATAAATAGGCTTGATGATCGGGACCGGGCGTGGGCCGGTTGCGTGTCGCCGAGGACAACACTCGGCCCTCGGCGTCGATGAAATCCACATCCGAATAAACCAGGGCCAGACGCGGCTCATTCCAGGCGGCAATCGCCTGTTGCTGACGCAGAATCTTGTCGGGATAGAGCAGATCATCGGAACCGAGCAGATGCACCCATTCGCCTTCACAGGCGGCAATGGCGCGGTTGGAAGCGGCGCTGACGCCCCGGTTCGGCTGATGAAGAATCGTCAGGCGTTCAAAGCGGTCGGCATGGGCAGCGGCGAACCGTTCGGCGACCGCCAGCGTGTCGTCGATGGAGCCGTCATCGACAATCACCAGTTCCAGGCGTGGATAGGTCTGCGCCCGCACCGATTCCAGACAGTCCTTGAGAAAGGCGGCGTGGTTGTAAGCGGGCACCGCCACGCTGACCAACGGCAGGTTCATCAGGAGCTACTTTTCCGCCAGCAGGAAGTATTGCACCGCCAGAAATTCGCTGAACAGGCGATGGGGGAACCACCAGCGACGATATTTGCGCTTGATAAAAGGGGCCATGGCGATCACCCGCCAGCCGGCCTGATGGACCGCATCCAGCAAACTGGCGCGGGTGAAAAAGTGCAGGTGGGTGCGATCCAGAATGCCAGCGTCAGCGTAATCGAAGCGCCCTTGAAAGAGTAGGGGCAGGAGGACGCTCTTATGGCGCACGTTGGGCACGCTCATCAACAATCGCGCTCCGGAGCGCATGTGTTGATAAAGTTCCGCCAGCGCCCGCCAAGGGTCGACCAGGTGTTCCAGTACATCGGCCATGATAGCCAGGTCGTAGTCCGGCCAGGGTGCCTGCTCCAGACCGATCTCGAACGGGACGTTCCAAACCCGGTGGAGTTGCGAAACGGCTTGTGCCGCCGCCTCGGCGTTCGGTTCAAGTCCGTCACAGCGCCCAGTCAGCCCGGCATTCAGCAGTTGCCGACCGAGCCGGCCACCGGCGCAGCCGATATCCAGTGTTACCTCGTGATAGCCGTGGGGCCGCAGAAAATCCACCAGTTCCTGTCGGTCGGCGGTGAAGTAGGCGGAACTCACAACCCGGCCTGTTCCAGCCAGGCCGTCAAACACTGCCGGCCCCGTTCCTCGGCGTCCACGGCATGATGAGCGGTTTCATCCCGCAGCAGTGGTACACTCAGGCCCGGCGTACCGGCGATTTCGCCGGCATGGCCGATAAACCAGCGTTCCAGGCCCCGCGCGGTGGTTTCAATATGGAATTGCAGGGCCAGCGCATGATGACCCCAGGCAAAGGCCTGGTGCGGATACAGGTCGGTGGAGGCCAACAGCGTTGCGCCATCTGGCAAATCGAAGGTATCGCCATGCCAGTGCAAGACCGGCGTTTCATCGGCGAACGCTGCCAGCGGACTGGCGCGACCCGCATCGGTCAATTGCAAGGGTTTCCAGCCGATCTCCTTGCGCCCGCCCGGATAGACCCGCGCCCCCAGCGCCCGGGCGATCATCTGAGCGCCCAGGCAGATGCCCAGCGTGGGCCTCCCGGCGTCCAGTCGCGCCCGCAACAACCGCAACTCATCACAAATGAATGGATACGCCGTTTCTTCATAGGCCCCAATCGGGCCGCCCAACACGACCCAGAGATCGCCGGCCAGTGGGTCGAGCGCCGCCAGATCATCCTGACCGGCTTCGAGATAACGAAGGGTATAGCCTCGTTCCGTCAATGTCAGCGCGAAACTATCGAGATCCTCGAAAGCGACATGGCGGATGGCGAAAACAGTTT
Organism: uncultured Candidatus Competibacteraceae bacterium; assembly: GCA_964508935.1. Taxonomy (GTDB): domain Bacteria; phylum Pseudomonadota; class Gammaproteobacteria; order Competibacterales; family Competibacteraceae; genus UBA2383. The sequence goes on from CAZDVY010000022.1 coordinate 19,618, forward strand.
TCATAAGTGCGGTAACTCCAGGTTACGATGGCTGTTTTCTGGTCGCTTCCGGCTGGTAAGTGACTTCCAGTACCCGTAGTGTCATTTTGCGCCCGCCTGGCAGAGGCCATTCGATAGATTGGCCGACCGACAAACCGAGCAGGGCGCTACCGACTGGCGCCAGCACGGATACCGTGCCATGGGTCATCAGCGTATCGTCAGGATAGACCAGCGTCAGCTCGAATTCCTTGCCGCTGGTCTCGTCCAAAAACCGCACCGTCGAATTCATGGTGATGACATTGGGCGGAATTTCATGCGACTCCACCACCTCGGCCCGATCCAGCTCGCGGCGCAAGGCGTCGAGTCCCGGCGTATGCAGTGGTGATACGGAGTCCAGTAATCGATCCAGTCGATCCAGATCGGTGCTGGTGAGAATGATGGGGGGTTCCTGTGGCATGATGGCCGAACTCTTACAGAAAAATGAATGGATGCCCAATAGGCAACGGTTATCGGGGTCTCGCCAATGAGTGAGGGAAACAGGCAGGTGTAGCGAGATGATGCCCCGTCCAGTTGACGGGTATTCTAAACAAAGCGTGGCGGGTGATTTGGCGGAGAGGGTGGGATTCGAACCCACGGACCCTTGCGGGTCAACGGTTTTCAAGACCGTCGCAATCGACCACTCTGCCACCTCTCCAAACAATTACTATTTTAGCGGGCTTGCCATGATCATGCCACTCACCGAGTCCAAATTAAGGAGAGTCAAGGAGGCCAGTGTTGCTCTGGCTACCGCATTCCACTCCTGATGGGCTTTTGATATTTCCTTAATGCGAACGCGCGACCCAGGACAGTACTATGCCCCCTTACCGCCATCGGGAAGAAACCCTCAATACGCAACTCGCTATTCTGCTGTCCCGGTTTGGGGTCCAAGCGGATGCCGAGACCATTCAGTTCAAAGGGCGGGAACGGCCTGATGTGTTGTTCGTTTGGCGCGGTTTGCGCGTGATTATCGAGGGCAAATTCGCCGATCACCCGCAGGCGCGGGAGGTCGTATTACAGGATGCACAGGGACGGGTGCAACGCGGCATCGCCAACATCGCCGCCGCCGTCGTTTACCCCGGCGCACTCCGCACGGCGCCTACCCCGCAATTGCTCGACCAGCTCGAATCGTCGGTTTTGGCGTATTGCATGATTTCGGAGAGCGAAGAAACCATGTGGTACGAGGGTTCGCCCGCCGCGCTGATGGATGCGTTACGCCGCACGCAGGAAACGCTGGCTCAGGATGACCTTGTAGCCAGGACCGCCCAATCGTTGTTAGAACAACTGACCGGCGTGGTGCTGCTGTGGATCGGGCAGACCGGGGCGTGTGACCGTTTGTCCGATCTGTTGGGGATGCCCGCGCCGAAGGGTGAAACTGACGATCAGGCCGAAGGACGGCGCACCACTGCGGCCAAAGTGTCGGCTCTGGTGCTGGCGAACGCTCTCATCTTTCAGGAACAGTTGGCGATCACCGATAGCCAGGTGACGCCTTTGCGCAAGCTGGAAGGCCGACCGGACCTGGTAGATGCCGCTCACGATCATTGGCAGTGGATTTGGCGGAACATCAACTACGTGCCGATCTTCCAACTGGGCGAGCGGGTGTTGGAAGAATTGCCGTCCAGCCCGGCGACCTTCACCGCATTCAGGGCGTTGCTCAAGGAAGCCAAGGCCATCTGCACCCATCAATCGGCGCTGCGCCATGACCTGATGGGCCGGATTTACCACTGGCTACTGCATCACGCCAAGTATCTCGGCACCTATTACACCTCGGTCTCGGCGGCGACGCTGTTGCTCAAGCTGGCGTTGAGTCGGCCCTGGAACCGCGATTTCGGCGATCCGGCGCAACTGGCCGAATTCAAGGTCGCGGATTTGGCCTGCGGCACCGGGACGCTGTTGATGGCGACGGCGCAGGCCGTGTCGGACGCCTACATTCTGGCGCGGGCCAATACCAGTCGCAGTCTGGCTCCGGTCGATTTGCAAACCCTGCACCGAGCGATCATGGAAAACATCCTGTACGGCTACGATGTGTTGCCGACCGCCGTGCATTTGACCGCCTCGACGTTGGCGTTGCTGGCGCCTGAAATTGCCTTCAACCGCATGAATCTCTACGTCATGCCGCTGGGTCTGGACGGTGGAACCGCGCGCCTGGGCAGTCTGGATTTCATTGGCAAAGATGTGGTGCGGACGCAAATCACCCTCGATCAGTCGCAAACCGAAATCCTCCGCACGGATGCAGGCCAAATTCAGACCACCAGCGCAACGGTTCCGGAACTGGATTTGTGCGTGATGAATCCGCCGTTTGTCCGCAGCGTGAACAATAATTTGTTGTTCGGTTCGTTGCCCGACGAACGCGGCGCGATGCAAAGCGAACTGAAAAAGCGGGTCAAGCCTCTTCAGGCCAATATCACGGCGGGGCTGGGCGCGGTGTTCGTGGCCTTGGCCGATAAATCGCTCAAGCCCGGCGGGCGGCTGGCGTTCGTGCTACCCCATGCGCTGGCCTCGGGCGAGGCGTGGGGTGCCACCCGGAAACTGCTGGCGGATCGCTATCATCTGGAAATCGTGGTGTCCAGCTACGATGCCGAGCGCCCTAACTTCTCGGAAAATACCGACCTGTCCGAACTGTTGTTCATCGCCCGCAAGAAACAGACCGGACGGGAAGCCCCGGAAACCACGGCTTATATCAATCTGTGGCGCAATCCGACCACCATCCACGAGGCGCTGGATTTGGCCGAACGGCTGAAAACCCTGCCGGAAGGCATCATCCGCCCGCCGTCCGGCAGTACGGGTGAAGCGTTTACCCTGCCGGCTTCGACGGGTACGGAGAATTGGCACGGCGCGTTGTTTGCCCGCAGCGATCTGGCCAAAGCATTTCTGGCGCTGCAACAAGGGCAACTCGTGCTGCTGGGCAAACGTCAAGCCATTGCGCTGTGTTCGATTAAGGACTTAGGGCAACTCGGTTATGACGCACGCGATATTCATGACGCCTTCACCGTTTCCAATGACGCTTGGTCGCTGTATTCAGCGTTTTGGAATCATGATTCGGCAAAGGTGAGAACCGTGCAGCAGACGGAAAATGCTTGGTTGCACCCGCGCCCTCAAGCCGCTCCGGGGCGACCGCTCAAGGATGCTAACAAGATCTGGGAAACGGCTGCCGATGTTCTGTTGGCTTGGCGATTATGGCCAATTACCCAGCGTGTTTTAGCAGTCAGCCTCAATCAGCCCGTTATCGGTAATACCTGGTGGACGTTCAAGACCGATCTATCGCCGGAACGCCGCAAGGCGCTATTGCTCTGGCTCAATGGCAGTTTATCGTTGCTAGCCTTTTTCGGGCGGCGGGTTGCTACCCGTAGCGCCTGGATGCAAGTCAAGAAACCCGCGTGGGCGGCGATGCCGGTGCTGGATGTGCGCGTGTTGAGCGACTCGCAGGCGGCGAGTCTGGCCGCTGCGTATGACGCGCTGTGCGACCGGAAACTTCAGGCGCTCGCCCAACTGAATGTTGATCCGGTGCGGCGGGCGATGGACGAAGCGTTAAGCGCGGCGCTGGGTTTACCGGATTTGTCGCCGTTGCGGGAGATGCTGGCGCAGGAACCGGGATTGACCGGGAAAGCGGCGATCCATCGACCTACCGATCAGGTGATTTCCTGAATCAGTCATCCCAGGGCAACGCCCTGGGATGACTGAACAGTCAATGCTTGATCTACAGCATCATCCTGGCCGGTGGCCGGCTCCAGAACAGCGCATGTAGCCGCAGCAGCGTGTCTGGATCAGCGATCAACTCACGCTTTTGCGCCGGACTCAGACTGCCCGGCCCCTCTTCTTCCAACTGGTGAATCAACCCTTCCAGGTAATGCCGGCGACGCTTGCCCGGCGGTTCGCGTTCCGGCAACAGCGACCGATGCAGCGCATTGACGTAGGGATCCACCAGAGCCTGCACAAAACGGCTGGGCGGCGTTTTCCGCAAGACCGGCAAGACCGATTCGCTTTTGCTCAGGCCATCTTCCAGATCACGCAAGACGGTCGGCGGCTCAGTTTCCTCCGGGGTCAAGAACAAGCCCAGTTGCCGCGAACCCCGGCCCAAGGCCATGCTGCTTGATAGCATCGATACGGGAATTGCCAGTCCCAGTCCCAGCAGTACGGGGGTAAACCACCAGAAAAACGCCGGCACATGGAGATAGCTCAGCGTCCCGGCGATCAGGCCGATCACCGTATGCCCGCCATGTGCCAGCACCGCTTCGGCAAAGCCGGTCTGATGGTCACCGCGTTGTTGCGGCGGCCAGCCCACTGCTTTACGCATTAAAATCGCCAGCACGAACTTGGTCTGGAACAGCATCAGCACCGGCGCGGTCAGCACGGAAAAGATCGTCTCCAGGATGACGCTCAACGTCGCTCCCAGCATTCCGCCATAGGCGCGGCGTAACCGACTGTCTTTCAGCAGCAGAAGCAGCGCCAGCAGCTTGGGCAGAAACAGCATGGTCAGGGTCACCAGCAGCACCGTGGTCATTTCCACGGCGAACGACACCGGCCATACCGGCTGCCAGTTTTCGCCGAAGAAGTACACCAACTCCTGCTGAGTCTGGAGATAGGCTTCGACCCCGGTGGCGATCAAGAACAGCAACCAGAGCGGTGAAGCGGCGTAAGACATCACGCCCATCAGGAAATGCAACCGGCTCAGCGCGTTGAATCCCTGGGAAAAAGCCAGCCGCAGATGCTGGAGATTGCCCTGGCACCAGCGACGATCCCGCTTGGCGTAGTCAATCAGCGTCGGCGGAATTTCCTCATAGCTGCCTTCCAGATCGTAGGCCAGCCAGACTTCCCAGCCAGCCCGGCGCAGCAACGCCGCTTCCACGAAATCGTGGCTGAGAATCTCGCCACCGAACGGTTCGCGCCCCGGCAATTTCGGCAGACCGCAATGGTCGAGGAACGGCTGGATGCGGATGATAGCGTTATGGCCCCAGTAGTTGCTCTCGCCCAACTGCCAGTAATTCAGCCCGGCGGTGAACATCCGCCCATAAAGGCTGCTGGCGAATTGCAAAATGCGGGCGAACAGCGATTCACGATTGACCGGCACCGGAGGCGTCTGGATCAACGCCACCCGGGGATGCAGTTCCATCAGCCGCACCATCTCCACTAAAGTTTCACCCTGCATGATGCTATCGGCGTCCAGCACGATCATGTAGCGATACCGCCCACCCCAGCGGGTGCAGAAATCCTCCAGATTGCCGCTTTTGCGACTGGTGTTCTCCGGGCGGTTACGGTAAAAAATGCGCCCCTTGCCGTCCAGCGCCCGCACCATGTCCTGCCAGCGCAACTCTTCTTCCACCCAAACATCCGGGTCGCGGGTGTCGCTGAGGATGAAGAAATCGAACCCATGGAGTTGGCCCGTAGCCGCTAACGACTGGTGAATAGCGCGCAGACCGGCGAATACCCGCTCGGAATCTTCATTGTAAATCGGCATCAGGATCGCGGTGCGCGGCGGGGGGGCAGCGGGATCGGGGGGGGTATCCGGCGACTGGCGGGAAATCGCCCAGCGGTCGCGCCCAAGCAGAATCACCCAGAAGCCCATGAACGCGGTCCAGAACGAAATGCAGATCCAGGAAAACAGGATCGTGTACAGGAGCAGCAACAGCAACTCCATCGGACTGAAGCCGTCGGGTTGAAACACGCTGACCAGCAGGCCGAGGGCGACCAGGGTCGTCAACGTGACCAGCAGAAAAAAGACCATGCGCCGGAGCGTATGCCCCATGATCGGGGAGGGAGGTTGCGTCATGACCGTTTCCAGACAGGTTCGATGCGTTGCGCCGGCATGACGCCGGGACTGGGCGGCGGAGTGGGTTCCGCGATCGCCGCGCGCAACCGATCCAGCGCGATGCCCGCCGCGCCGGGGGGGGCGAACAGCGCCGCGGGCCAGTCCGGCACGGCCCCACTCAACAGCGCTGCCCGCGCCGCCGTCAACGCCGGCGAGGGTCGCGGTAGATCAAGCGCCGCCGCCAGCCAGTCATCCAGCAATTCGCCCGCAGCGATAATAGTCCGTGCGGCGAATTCCCCTTCTGCCGGGAAATCGGGTAAACGCCGCAGGGTCTGTTCGCTGAGGGCCAGCGCCAGGTTCGGATCGCTCACCCCCAGCGCCGCCCAATATGCTTTGAGACTCTCCAGCAACGGCTCGCCGAAGGGTGCCGCCAGCGATGACCGCAGGGTATTCACCGGGCGACGGTCCACTGATAGTTCCAGGTCTCGGTCAGCACATCGTCACCGAGCTTGAGGAAACAACGCAAATCCGCCGGTTCGTTGTCTTTCGGCAGGAGCTCGAAAGACACCCGCCAGCCCTGGGTATGCGCATTCTTATGGGCGACGACATTTTCGATCTGACCGCTGGAGCCGGTCACCACTGCGGTTACGGGCGCATCTTCAGCCAGTTTGGCCAAGGCTTCGCCACCGAAGTCGATGACAAACCGCCGGCGTGAGGCATCCAGATCACCCGCGCCGCCCGCGCCGATCCGGCTGGCCAAGGTGCGTCCACCCGGCGACAAATTCGGCATGTCGAGGAAGAAGAACAGCCGATAGTTGAATTCCAGGGATTGACCGGGTTCAACCGGCTTTTCCGGGACCCAGAACGCGGCGATATTATCGTAGCGTTCCGCATCGCTGGGAATTTCGATCAACTGCACCGAACCCTTGCCCCATTCCCCCTGTGGCTCCACCCAGACGCCCGGCCGGATGTGGTAATGCGCTTCCAGATCCTGGTAATTCTCGAAATTGCGGTCGCGCT
>CAZDVY010000023.1:0-15528 GCA_964508935.1 uncultured Candidatus Competibacteraceae bacterium
TCGCCAACCGGATTGCGCGAACGGAATTGCATCGGGCGTATACCGACCAGCAGGCCCGCGAGTTGATGAGCCAGGAGCGGATTGCGTATGTGCAGATTCGGCTCAGTAGCAAACATCCGAAGACCGACATTTGCGATTACCACGCCCAAGTGGACTTGTACGGATTAGGGCCGGGCGTCTATCCGAAAGCGGACGCGCCCAAGCCGCCGTTTCACCCGCACTGCTACTGCTTGACCGCGCCACGCATCGACCTGATCAACCCCAAGCCCCGCTTTAACGCCAAAGCCGAGCGGACCTTTTTAGCGACATTGCCCGCCAAGGAAGCGGCGCAAGTCGCGGGCAGCTTTGAGAAAAGACGGCGCATTTTAGAGGACAAGGAATCGCTGGAAGCGATTTACAACGAGGGCAAGGATGAACTCTACAAGTGGAAAAGGATCGGGGAGGTGGGGCAAACTACCGCCATGCCCAAAGTTCATCCTGACCTGCTCCGTTCTGGCGATACTGCCGCGATCCAAGCCGCCGAGGCGTTGGTCAAGGCGCTGACGACGCCGGACTGGGGAACGCGGACATTCAAAGCCGGGAAAATGACGCAACGGACACTGGATGAGTTTGCTCCTTACCAAAATATTCCAGAGGTTAAAAGTCTCTTGGAATCTATTCGGCGCGGCGATCCGGTTGACGGGCTTTTGCTGAAATGGGCAAAACGGCGTTATCTTGAGAAAGAAGCGGCGATTCAAACGCCAGACGACTTGAATCAGTGGTTTGAACAGGTTTTGCGAGACCCGAACGCCACCTTTCATCACCCCGCCGCTCATCCGAACAGTCGGTATGCGATTCACTCGGCTTTAGTCGGGCTGCTCGCGGTGGTGGATCGGAGTGGTCAGCGAGTCAGTGTTTATCAACATGATGGGACTCAATTGGAGGCGGTATGGCAGACTTTAAGCGCCCTGATCCAGTTCAAGACCCCTTGATTTGGTATCGTGAGATGGTCCGTTATGGGCTTGAGGAGGGGGTAGCGCCAGGATTACGCGAGAAACGCGGTCGACTGGAGACCGCCACGCTTTCGGCGCAGCAAAACCGGCAACTGGCCGACTTGGATGAATCCGTTTTGTTGATCATTACGGATTTAGAATCAGAGTATCCACCTCTTGATTTGCTGGCAGATTCGCACGACCAACCACTGACCCACTGGTGGTGGCACCTCGGCAAGCTGCGGGCGGGGACGTATCCGGCGCATTTGTTGCCGCCGCACTTGCAGGCGATCTATCCGCACGAACCCCACCGGCAGGCCGCCTGATGCCCCTCCTACCATCGGGAATGATCGGCCATGCCCCTTGACCCCTTTCGGCGATGGGGCTACCCCTCTGTCTTCATCCTCTCATTGAGCGCTCGCTGGAGCAGATACTTCATCCGCTCCAACTGGCCCATCACTTCGTAAACGTTACGGAGGGCGGTATGGCCGGTTTGAACGTCGCCGCCGCTCTTTTCAGCCGAATAGATCAGACTTTGCAGTTCACCGGCTTCGGCTTGCTCAAGCAAGTGGCGCAACAGGTCGATGGTGTCGGCGTCGGGTTGATGGAGGGGGACAACCCGCATCACCCCTCGACCCGCCAGCGCAGCGCAAACAGCTTGTAATGGGGTAAGCGGTCTTCATCGGTGATCGTTTCCAGGTACTCGGATCGCAGGAACGCGCCCGCGTCCAGTCCCGCCTGAATCAACTGAAACTGCATCGCCTCCAGAATCGCCGCTTCCAGCGCCAGCAGGCCGGCATAGACCGCTTCCAGCCCGTCACGCGCCTCCAGTAACGGCGCGCCGCAGTAGATGAGCAGCTCCATCCCCCGACGGGTCGAACCTTCGGCAGGCGGTTGCAGGCGACTCGGAACGATCCGGATGATCGGGTAATCGTCGGGCGTGATCGCCGCCTCCAGGCCGATTTGGCAGGTCGCGATGTTCGGTACGGTCGCCAGCGTGGTCTTAATCAGCGTGAGCAGGGCAAAAGGCGTCATCAATGCCGCTTGACCACCAGGTAAACGCCCCCTACCGCCAGCACCATACCAGCCAGGGAGAGCGCCGGAAGCGTCTCGCCAAACACACCCCAGGCGATCAGCGCGGTACTCAAGGGCGTCAGGTAAAACAAACTGGCGACGTTCACCGCGCTGCCGCTATGAATGAGCAGGTTCAATAGACTGATCGCGCCAATAGACAGCACCAGCACCAGCCAGCCGAGCGCAAACACAAACGAGGCAGTCCAGGTGATCTGAAATTCCGTAAACAGAGTGATGACGATAACCGTAACGAGGGCGCTGGAGGCGAATTGAATGACCGAGCCGGTGCGCAGATCAAATCCGGCGCAAAATCGCTTCTGATACAGGGTCCCGGCGGTGATCCCCACCAACGCTACCACGGCAGGAACGAGCATCGGCCCGAGTTCAGCATCGACGCCGAACTTGCCAGAGATCACCATCACCAGTCCGATAAAGCCTAGCATTAGCCCGACCCACTGACGCAGGCTGACCCGTTCTCCCAGTAGTCCCATGGCGCCGACAGCAGTCAGCAGGGGCTGCATACCGACCACCAGAGCAGTGACGCCCGCCGGCAAGCCCTGTTTGATAGCCACGAATACGCCACCCAGATAAATGGCGTGGATGAGTACGCCAGACACACCGATATGCCACCATTGACGTCGATCTTTCGGCCACGGGGCGCGACTGAGCACGGCAATCGTCAGCATCAGAACGATGACGCACAGATAACGCACCAGGAGGAAGGACAAGGGTTCGGCAAAGGGCAGGCCCCATCGGGCGCCGATAAAGCCGGTGCTCCACAAAAAAACGAATAAGAACGGGTAGATACGCTTCATATGGGTATAATTTAAGTTGCGTCCAAGTGTTGTTTTGCCTATTGGCTCGCCGCAGATAGGCTACTTTGTCCATATTGATTGGATGAACCTATTAGGCTGATCGGCAAGCTTGCCGCATCCTTCCTGGTAGTGCGGTCATGACAGGATGATGAGCGCGAACCTGACCCTACCAGCCGGCAGGCCTATCCTGAAACCAGCGCCATCATCCGCCGAGACCCCAACCATGACTGTCCCTGCTGCTCTCAATGTCCCACCCATCATCACCCTCCCGCTTACCGTCTCCCGCTACCGGCTGCGCTTCATCGCCCAGGAACCACTGCGCTTGCCTGCCTACGCCGGCTCCGCCTGGCGCGGCGCATTGGGTCACGCCCTCAAGCGGCTGGTGTGCGTCACCCATGAACCGCGTTGCCCCGACTGCCTGCTCTACCGCTCCTGCAGCTATCCCTATCTGTTCGAAACCCCACCCGACCCGGCTATCGCCCTGCTGCGCAAATACCCCGCTGCACCCCATCCCTTCCTGGTGCGCCCGCCCGCCGACACCCACCGGCCATTGGCGGCAGGCGAGGAAACTTTGCTGGATTTAACCCTGTTCGGTCATGGTCACCGCTATCTGCCCTATGTCATCCATGCCCTCGACCAGGCGGCGACGCACGGGCTGGGCGCCCAACGGGGGCGACTGGCGCTGGCTACAGTCGATCAACAGATTAACACGGGCTGGACGCCGATCTACCAGCCCGATGAGCCGCTAACGCCCAGGCCGCCGCATATCCCTGAACCGCCGCCCTGCCCGGAGCGACTGACGCTGCGCATCGATACGCCACTACGATTGGTCGTGGATAACGATCACATCACCCCGGACACCTTCCGTTTTACCTACCTGTTTGGCAGCCTGCTGCGGCGCATCTCGCTGCTCATCGCTTTTCACGGCGACGCGCCCTTGACCACTGACTTCGCTGCCCTGGCGCGGGCGGCGAACGCTGTTCCCCTCACTGCTGCCCGGTTGCGCTGGCGTGACTGGAATCGCTATTCCTCACGGCAGCAGAACACCGTGCCGATGGGTGGACTGGTCGGTGAGATCGCACTGAACGGCGCCGGATTGGAACCTTTCTGGCCCTGGCTGTGGCTCGGCCAATGGACGCACGCCGGCAAGGGCGCGGTCATGGGATTGGGCAGCTATCAGCTTGATGCCAATTAATAAGGAAAAATTATAAAGTTATGGTGAAAAAATGCTTTATTTGTATATCGCAGCAGTGGTAACTTGACGCCCAGCCCCCTCACCCCTCGTGGATTACCGCATAAATTCTGACAGGTCTTGATCTGGCGTAGGGTGGATAAGGTGCTTGCGCCGCATCCACCCGTGGCCTGACAGGGCGGATGCGCTACGCTTATCCGCCCTTGTATCTACACTTCCGAACCTATCAAAACTTTTGCGGCAGCCCACTAGCCCCTCTCCCTCCGGGGGAGAAGGGGGAACTTCAGGCGGAGACCGACACGCGATGTATCAATACGACTACTATGATCAAACGCTCGTTGACGAGCGGGTGGCCCAGTACCGGGGCCAGGTGCGGCGCTATCTGGCCGGTGAACTGAGCGATGACGAGTTCCGGCCCCTGCGGTTGATGAACGGCCTCTATCTGCAACGCCACGCGCCGATGCTGCGCGTCGCCATTCCCTACGGCCTGTTGTCCTCGCGGCAATTGCGTACCCTGGCCCACATCGCCCGCCGCTATGATAAAGGCTACGGCCATTTCACCACCCGCCAGAATATTCAGTACAACTGGCCGAGGCTGGAAGATACACCGGACATTCTCGCCGAACTGGCGCAAGTCCAGATGCACGCCATCCAGACCAGCGGCAACTGCATCCGCAACGTCACCGCCGACCACTTGGCCGGGGTCGCGCCGGACGAGATCGAAGACCCGCGCATCTACTGCGAAATCATCCGTCAGTGGTCCACCTTCCACCCGGAATTTTCCTACCTGCCGCGCAAGTTCAAAATCGCTGTGACCGGGGCTGCCCACGACCGCGCCGCCGCTCAGATCCACGACATCGGTTTGAACCTGTTGCACAATGACCAGGGCGAAATCGGTTTCCGGGTGCTGGTGGGCGGCGGGCTGGGCCGCACGCCGCTGATCGGTCGGGTCATCCGCGAGTTTTTGCCCCAGCGCGACCTGTTGACCTACCTGGAAGCGATTCTGCGGGTCTACAACCAGCATGGCCGCCGCGACAACATCTACAAGGCCCGCATCAAAATTCTGGTCAAGGCGCTGGGCGCCGAGAAATTTGGCGAGCAGGTCGAAGCCGAGTGGGCGCAGATCAGAAATTCCGGGCTGGCGCTCGACCCTGCCGAAGTCGAACGGGTGCGCTGCTATTTTGCCCCGCCGCCCTATGCCGCTGACGCCGCCGACGATCCTGGCTTCGCGCAATGGCTCAAGGCGGATCAGTCGTTCGCGGCCTGGGTCAGACACAACGTCGCCGCGCACAAGATCGCCGGTTACCGCAATGTATTCGTGGCGTTGAAAACGCCGGGCGTTGCGCCGGGTGACATCACCGCGGACCAGATGGACGCGGTGGCTGATCTCGCCGACCGTTACAGTTTCGGCAAGATTCGCTCTACCCATCACCAGAACCTGTTGCTGACCGACGTGCGCCAGACCGATCTCTACCCGCTGTGGCATGCGCTGCGCGGTCTGCAACTGGCTGCGCCGGTGATCGGCACGCTGGCGGATATGATTTGCTGCCCCGGACTGGATTTTTGCAGCCTGGCCAACGCCAGTTCCATCGCCATCGCCCGGCAGATCAACGAAAAATTCGACCGGCTCGACTATCTCTACGACCTTGGCGATCTGCGCCTTAACATGTCCGGCTGCATGAACGCCTGCGGCCATCACCATGTCGGTCACATCGGTATTCTCGGCGTCGATAAGAAAGGCGAGGAGTGGTATCAGATTTCACTGGGCGGTTCGTCGGAAAATGACGTGACGCTGGGCGATATCCTCGGTCCCTCGGTGCCGAAAACCGAAGTCGCCAATACCCTCGAACGGCTCTTGCAAGTCTATGTGGAGCAGCGCGAAGACGGCGAACGGTTCCTCGATACCTTCCGCCGGATTGGTCTGGAGCCATTTCGCACCCGAGCCTATGCGCCGGGCAGCCGGGAAGCTAAACAGGAGGCGCAGCGCTATGCCGTCGGTTATTAAAAACCGGCAGATCGTCGAGGATCACTGGCAAACTGTCGCAGACGACGCCGAACTACCTGCCGGGCCGGTGATTGTCTCGCTGGCTCGCTGGCAACAGGAACGGGCGACGTTGCGGGAACGGGGTGAACCGATTGGCGTGCAACTGCCCAACACCGCCAACGTCGCTGATGTGGCCGATGACCTGCCGGCGCTGGCGCTGGTGGCGCTGGAATTCCCCAAGTTCGCCGATGGCCGCGCCTATTCCCAGGCCCGGCTGTTGCGGGAACGCTATGGCTATCGGGGAGAAATTCGCGCTACCGGCGATGTGTTGCGCGATCAGCTCTTCTTCATGACCCGCAGCGGTTTCGATGCGTTTGCGCTCAGAACCGACCGCAGTCTGACAGATGCGCTGGAGGCTTTTAACGATTTCAGCGAGAGCTACCAGCCCGCCGCCGATCAGCCGTTGCCGTTATACCGGCGGGGGCGGTAGGTCAGCTTCATTGCAAATACCAGTCGGGGGGAATCGGATCTTCCAGCGGTTCCGAACCCACAAGGTCGCCAGCAGATTCCGCAGGGTCGCCGTCGATATTGACGACGATCGTGGTGACGTTGTCGCTGGCGTCGCGCATGAGCGCCAGATGAATGAACGCCTTGACGGCTTCCTGGCAATTATGATTGCTGTGCGCCAGCAGGCGGGCGATTTCCTCATCCGGCACCGTCTTGTTCAGGCCGTCGCTGCACAGCAGAAACAGATCGCCAGCCTGCAAGGGATGCACGGCCTCGTCGATTTGCAGATCGTCCGCCGAACCGACCGCCCGGGTGATCACATTGGCCAGCGGATGGCGATGCGCTTCTTCAGGGCTGAGCAGCCCCTGATCGACCAGTTCCTGCACATGGCTATGATCGCGGGTCAGTTGTTCGAGTTGGCCATTCCGCAGCCGGTAGATGCGGCTGTCGCCCACCCACAGGCAGGCGCACTGATGTTCGTGGGCCAGCAGCACCACCACCGTACTGCCGATGGTGCGATGTTGGTAGCGCTGGGCTGATTCCTCGCGCAAACGCCGATTGACATCGTGTAGCGCTTCCCGGACCGAGTGGAGGAAATCCGGCCAGGTGAGCGGGAGCGGAATCTCCTGCAAGGTTTCGACGATCATCTGACTGGCGATATCGCCGGCCTCATGGCCGCCCATCCCATCAGCAACCGCCCACAGACCCAGTTCCGGCATCGCCAGGCAAGCGTCCTCGTTAATCGCCCTGACCATGCCTACATGGCTGCGGCCTGCGGATGACCAGCGAAAAATTGATTTATTCATAATGACGCCTCCTCGGCGGCGGATGACTCGTCCGGAACGACGAAGCCGGCGAGCGGTTTTTTGTTCCAACCCCGTTTTTCCCAATCGCCGGCCAGCAGCGCCGCAAACCCCTCAATCGGTGGCAGGCCGTCGCAAATGAGCAAACAGCGCGCGATGCAGTCCGAACCTTCGGTCCACCACAGGCTGGGCCGGGCAAACGCCCGCCGGAGCAGATAGCCAGCCAGCGCCGGGGCCGTCCGAGACAGCGGCAGCGCTTCCGGCCACGGGCAATGCCAGGCTTTGCCCGTTGGTGGGCCACTTTCGGCAAAGCCGGCGTCCGGCGGCGCGCCCAGCGCGTTGACCTGTTGACTGAATTCTTCCAGATCCAGCACATCCTGTTGCAGCGCCGCCAGGGCGAGCTGCTCGGCCTGCTGAAACCAGGCTTCGCTCGCGGTGGGCAGCGTCACCAACGGCCAGCCCGGCGTCAGGGGGGCGGCGATGACCAGTGGATAATAGCGATTGACTCGATCCACACTGGGCATGAGCACGCCGGCATAGCCCGCCGGCCCGCACAGGCCGTCGCTGATGGCGAATCGCCAGATGGGGCTGATGCAGTAGGCGTCGCGCCAGGCTTCGCCCAACTGATTGCGGCTTTGCGCGATGGCCGCCTGTAGCCAGCCATCCCAGGGTTCCAGAAAGCTTCTGGGCAAATAGCGTCCGATGAAGTCGCCCCGGCTGGGCAACTTGCCGAAGAACCCTGTGGCCGGTCGATCGAGTGTCAGAGTTGATCCGGGCACCGAAAGCCCTCCAGTTCCCGCAGGCGAAATGGATTGGAACCACCGGGAAGCCGCAATTCGTAAATGACCTGCTGTCCGCCCAATTGAAAAGTGACGCGAAACTGGTTGGCTCCCGCAGGCTGGATCTGCGCCTGGTCGAGGATTTTAAACCAGGCCCAAGGTCCGGTCTCATTCAGCGGCGGGGAGCCGCCCGCCGGCAGGAATTCAAGCCGGGCCTGGCCGGATGCGCCGGTCCATTGCAGATCAGCGGCCCGGGCCGGCTGACCGGCGTTGTAGCTCAGCGCCTGACCATCAACCCCGATCACCACCTGGCTGGCGCTACCGCTGATCTGGACCGGAACCAACTGGAAGCGCACCAACGGAGTTGAACTGTTGCCCGGGAAAAAGGCGTTGCGGATTACGGCGGCGCGCTGGAAGGCTTGCAGGGCGTCCGGGCTGATGCTTTGTTCCGGACCCGTCGGGCCGCGCCAGGTCCAAACGCCTGATGAAGTATCGACATAGGGCTTGAGCGACTGTTGGAAGAAGGTGTCCATGAGGCCGTTCGGGCCAAAAAAACGACTGAAAGCGGCGAGCGTCGCATCCGGCGGTCCCTGCACCGTGGTGCGGCTGACACCAGCGCCCGAATCCGGGTTGACCCATTGAATCGTATTGGCCGGGACGGCGCTGGCGCCGCTGGGCGGGCCGCCGGTCCATTGGATGGAACTGCGCGCTAACGGGTAACGGCCGTTCAGATTGTCCTGAAAAAAGGCCGCTGCTTTCGCCGCCTGCCATTGGGCGTTCAGCCGGTCGCGTGGGCTGCGAACGACATCGGCGCTGTCTTGGGCCAGTTTATTCAACAAGGTGTTAAACGGTGGCGGCTTGCGGGCGGCGTCTACCTGCAACTGGTTGACGACTGTATTGATCTGGTCTTTGAGATTTTGCGGGATGTTGCCATCGGCGCTGGTTTCCCGGGCGCGGGCGATGGCGTTCATGTGGCTGTAGACGTCGTTGAGGATCGAGACAGTTTTATCGAAGGGGGGAATCGTTCCCTCAGAACCCTTGATTTCATTACGATATTGAGTGCTGAAGGCTAACAGTCGGGGGTCGATGGCACAGGGTTGGATGATTGCGCGGTCTTCGGGTTTGGCGCCGCCGCCCAGGACGCCAGCGATTCGGTCAGTTAATGAGGGGTCAGCGGCCACTTTGCCTGTATCCGGCGCTGGCGGCGGTTGATCCAGCGCCGTTTCACGGGCGGCGGTATCGATCAGGGTCCGCAGCGGCGAGGCCGGGGCAGACAGCACCTGGAGGAGGTCCAGCGCCGTCTCCAGGGTGTTGAACGGCTTGATCTGGACATCGGCCAGCAGGCTTTGCCACTGCTGAAAAAAATCGCCGAGATAAAGCCGGCACACGTCATCAGCGACCCGTTGCTGATCGGCGGGATTGACCGAGATTTGCAGGGCGGGGCCGAAAACCCAGCTTTCATCCGCCAGTTGCCCGATCAGTTTCGGGCTGGCGTTCAGAAAAAACCGGTAGTAACCCGGGTAGGTGTACAGACCAGGCACACCCGTGTTCAGGGGTTGGCCGCTTTTGCGGTCGAACACGCGCGGCGCATCAGGACCGGCAGCGACGGTCAGCCCGATGTCCGGCGGAACGCCCTCGCCACGCTGGCTTTTCAGCCGCTCATAGATACGCTGGGACAGGGGAACCTGGTTGAGCAGGTTGCGGGTGTTCTGGATCAGTGCGCTGTCCAGGGCGACCGGCGATTCCAGTGGCGCTAGCGCCAGCAGCGCGGCCAGATGGGCCGACAGTTGTTCCCGCTGTTCCCGAGTGAAGTTACGCGGCAAGTTGGCCTGCCACTCCCGCTCCATCCAGTCCTGAACGGCCTTGGCGTCAAAACGCTGCGGGTCGTCCATCATCAGATAGACCCTGAGGGTATCCTGCAGCAGGCCAGGGTTATTGGCGCTTTGCCGCAGCCGTTCTTCCATGCGCAGCACGATGCGCGGCAGGAAGGCCCGGATCAGCAGCCGCTGGTAAATGAGTTGCGCTTCGCCGCCGAGTTTGTCGCCCTGATAGAGACCAAAACCCATCAGCCACGGGACGCCGGTGTTACGGTCATCATAGCCGCCGGGGATGGCCCGCGCGGCGTTCAGCAGTGGCAGGGCGGCGACGGGATCGACCTGATCCGGGGACAGGGCGGTGATCTGTTTTTCGACCTCCAGCCGCTGGGTTTCCACCGCCCGCACGTACATCTCGTTGCGGGCGTAGCTGGTCAGCCATAGCACCGCGGCGATGACGGTGATGAGCAGCGCCGCCGCGTAGGCCCCGCGCTGGATCCAGGCTCGCCAGCGTTCGACTTTCAGGTTGGCGCCGGCGATTTCCGCTTCCGGGAAGATCACGTCGCGCAGTAACCGGGTGATGAAGTAGCTGCGGCCCTTGCCGGAAAAAGCGCCGAGGTTTTGCCGGTTCAGACCAAAGGTGCTGGCCAGCGAACCCATCAGCCGGTCGATAGGCGTTCCTTCCTGGGTGCCGCTGGTCAGATAAACGCCGCGCAGCAGCACCCGTTCCTCGTAACGACTGGGCCGGAACACTTCCTTGAGGAACCGGTCAGCGATTTGTTTGAGGGAGCCAAACTGTTGGGGGAAGGTATAGATCAGGTCACGGCGCTGCGGATCACGCTCGTCTTGCAGGCGCTCCACCAGCCGGTCGTTCAGGCGTTTCTCCAGCAACTCGAATTCGGCGGTGAACCGTTCAACCACGCCTTCCGGGTCGGTGGGATCATCCATCGGCAGGGTCATGCCCCACACCTGGGCGCGTTCTTCCTGGCCGAGGTCGTTGAAGAATTCGACAAAGCCGGCGATCAGGTCCGCCTTGGTGAACAACACATAGAGCGGGAAGCGAATGCCAAAATACTCATGGAGTTCCTGGATGCGCTGTTTGATGGCGACCGCCTGGGCAGTGCGCTCTTCCTCACTTTGCTGCATGAGGTCGGACAGGCTGATGGCGATGAACGCGCCGTTGATGGGACGACGGCGACGATGCTTTTTGAGCAGATCGAGGAAGCCGCGCCAGGCGGCGCGATCCACTTCTTCATGGCTGTCCTGGGTAGTGTAGCGTCCGGCGGTATCCAGCAACACGGCCTCGTCGGTAAACCACCAATCGCAGTTGCGGGTGCCGCCGACCCCGCGCACCTTGCCGGCGCCCAGCGGGAAACGCAGGCCGGAATTGATCAGCGCAGTGGTTTTGCCAGAGCCAGGCGGGCCGATGATGATGTACCAGGGCAACTGGTACAGGTATTGGCTACGGCCGGATTTGCCGCCCAGTCGCGCTTTTTTGAGGACGGACAGCGCTTCATTCAAGCCTTCCTTAAGAGTGGAGATCTCCTCCGAGGAAGCGGCTTCATTCTCTCGCCGCTGTTGCTGCTCGCGAGCTGCGCCCTGATCACCGCCGGCTGCTCCAGGTGCGCCTGCCGCCCTGGCGGCGGCTCCGGCGGCTCCGGCGGCTCCGCCGCCGCCTAATCCCGCCTGATTGGCCAGATCAGCGAGCAGGTTGCGGTTAGTGCGCAAGGTGTTGATGTAATAGATGACCTGGGTCAGGCCGTAGACGCCGCCAACGGTCATGATGGTGAATATCCGGCCCAGATCAGAAGACAGCGGACTTTGGCCGGCGACCGCGATCAACGGCCCGATGTACCAGATCAGCGCGGCGACGGCCACCACGCCGGTGATGCCGATGAACAACCGGCTCTTGAAAAAACTCAGGATTTTATTCATGGCCTCCCCCTAGTTAATCCGCGCCAGCAAGATGATATCGACGCGCCGGTTTTGCGCCCGGCCCTGGGGGGTGCTGTTGGTGGCGACCGGTTCAGTATCCGCACGGCCTTCGCCGATGAAACGGCCCGGGTTATTGTTAACCGCCGCCAGCAGCTTGACCACGCTGTCGGCGCGCGCCTTGGAAAGATGCCAGTTGGAGGGAAATTGCAGGGTATTGATCGGCACATTGTCGCTGTGGCCGGTGACCAGCACCTTGCCCTGGACGGTGTTGAGTTCCTGGCCGATCTGGGTCAGCAGCGGCAGAAACGCCGATTTGATGTTGGCGCTGCCCGAGTCGAACAGTCCGTCGCCGCGAATGCGGATCGTCGTTTTGTCTGCATCGTCAATGACGTCGATCAGCCCCTGACGGATTTGTGGATCGAGAAATTTGCGCAGACCCTGCGAAACCCGGAGGCGGTTTTCCTGTGCCTGCGGCTTGACCAGTGCCGGCGCCGCCGCCACGCCGCCGCGCCGGACCATGGCGACCGTTTCATCGCGGATCCCGCCCATGGCGGTGAACACCGGGTCTGACGCGCTGTTAAGCAGCCAACTAAAGATCGTGTAGGCCAGCAGCAGCAGAGCGGTCGCCACCGCCGCTACCACCCACAGCGGGACATAGCGGACCAGTGGATTCTGTTCCTGAACGCTGCCGCGCCAGTGCGGCGACAAGTCCCGTTCAAATTCGCCACGGGCAGTGCGGATGGCGTTATAGGTTCGTTCCCGCTGTTCGTCCAGCCGGCTGCGGCCATTGTCCAGCAGTCGATAGCGACCCTGAAAACCGAAGGCCAGACACAGATACATCAATTCCAGCAAATCGAGATTCTTGCGCGGGTCCTGAATGATGGCGTCGAGCAGCTCGAAAACCTTTTCGCCACCCCAGGTTTCGTTATGGAAGGTGATCAGCAGGCTGTTCTCGCTCCATTCGCTGGCCCGGCCCCAGGGAGTGTTGAGCACCACTTCGTCGAGCGTGGTGCATAGCACGTAGCGGGCGCGGAACACGGTTTTTTCATGCAGGCCGGCATTGCGGGCGTTGGTAGTGAAGGTTTTGATTTCCTCGATCATCCGTTGCCGCAGTCGCTCAGGATCGGGATGTGACGACGTGTTTTTCAGCCGCATGATCAGGCTGAGCAGCGGCTCGGCCGCCGCCTCCAGCGGATTGAGGCCGACGCCATGCGATATCGGCGTGGAATCAGCGGATGGGGCGGAGCGAGGCGGTGGGGGAGGCTCAATGGAAGGCCCCGGGCGGCGGCCGCCCGGCACTGGCCGGATGATGGTGCGGTCGCCTTCGTCGCCGCTGGCAAATGGATCGTCAATGGTCACAGTTCGTTACTCCATCACTCTTTGATGGCCCAGAACACCATTTCCAGTCCCGGGAATTCGCCGCCGACGTGGAAAGCGAAGCCGCCGGAATTGAGCAGTTGTTTCCAGAACTCGCTGCTGCGGTCGAGGCGGAAATAGATGAAATCGGCGCGGTAGGGGATTTCCCGGGGCGCGACCGGCAGGGCGCTGACGCCGATGCCCGGCAGGTGGTGATTAACAAATTGGGCGATGCGCTCCACCGGACCGATTTTGACCTGGGTCGGGAAGCGGTTGCGCAGCAGGTCGGTGGCCATATCGGCGCGCACCGCCAGAATAAAGGTGGCCTTGGTGAGCAGAGGGCGTTCGCGGTCGGTGATGATCGCCACCCGGATGCCGTATTGACGCTCCTCGATGGGGATGCGGATCGCCGCCTCGACTTCTTCCAGGCTGAGCGAGCGGCGCAGTTCGGTCATTAACACCGCGAAGGTTTTATGCAGGTTGTCATGATCGTAGGAGGGAAAGATCGGCGGTCGCCGCTTGACCTTGTCGGTGAAGGTGGCCATTTCGCCAGCGACTTGCAGGGCGATCTGGTAAAACGTTTCAGGATGCAGGCCGGGCATATTCGCCAGATGGGCGAACAGCGGTTCAAAGCGGTTGACCGCTTGCAGACGCAGAAATTGGGCGATATCCAGGCTGGCGCCACGCGCCGTGCCCGCACCGACGACCCGCTCGGCCAAGGCGTCGCCGCGTTGATGCAACAGACCGAGGACTTCGGTGACAAAGCCTTTCAGCGCTGGTAGGCCGCGACAGTCCAGACAGGGCGGCAGATAGTCAACGTCCAGCACTACCGTCTGGTCAGACCGTTTTTCCACCACCTGAGCGATGCTGATGCAGGTATAGTCGCTGGAATCACGGGTGTCGAGGAACAAACGCAGCCGGCGCTCGCCGATCTCGACCTGGGCGCTGTTATTGGCCGTGTCGATGTTATTGTCGCGCACTTCGCGGGCGGCAGCCCGGTAACGGGCGGACGTATCCTGGTAATCGCCGCGCTCTACATCGGCCATGCCGGTGCGCCGCAGCGGCAGGGCCAGCATGACCCGCGTATCGCGCACATCGGCGTCGATGTCCAGTGGCGGCGGCGGCGGATCATGGTCGGGAATGCTGAATGGAGTGCCATCGGGCAGCAATCCCCGGGCCGTGGTGACGCCCACTTTGCCAAGCGCCAGCGCTTCCCGGTCCAGAGCCAGTTCCACAACGCCCCAGGCATAAGGCCGCAACGGATTGCAGGATTGCCGAACCAGAGCTTCCAGATAACGGTCCTGCTGTTGAAAGTGCTGGGGACGCAGAAACATCCCCTCGGACCATACGACCTTGCTGTACCAACTCATGGCGATAGTACTCGTTGCATTGCTTGATTGGTCCTCGACGGCTGGCCACTCTCTATGAATTTAGCATCCATGGCGGGAAACGGTAGCCAACCGGGAATAGAGAGCGACCGGCGAATTCAACGGGAGCGCAATCGTTCCTCGTAAGCGCGCGCGAATTCATCGCCGAACAGTTCGTTGAAATCATCCTCGGCTTCCCGGGCGATGGCCTGATATTCGGCGTTGAACAAGTCCCAGTATTTGGCCTTGCGATTCGCTGGCCAGAGATTATCCAGGACGCTTTGTTCGAGGCGGGTTTCCAGATTGCCTGGATCGAACCGGGTGAGCAGGCGGTTCAGCGCCGCCTGAATCCCCGCCATGACCGCCAATTGGTGGGCCTTAATGTCGTTGAAGCCCTCGCGCACGGCCTGGACCGGCGACATATAGGCGCCCGGCTGGCTGGCCAGCAGCAACGCCATCACATGTTCTGCCCGCAGCGGTGGCTGACCCGGTGGTGTTTTGAGGGGATTGTTTTCCACGGGACCGATGGCGGTGCGGTCCAGCCGGAATTCGCCTTTGATATCGCCGCGCGCCAGCAAGATGTCCATGAGTCCTTGGACGGTCTCGCGGAAGATCGCGCCGAGGTTGGCCATCGTCTCAGGCCACTGCTCATCGGTCAGCCGCAACTGAGGAAGACCGGCGCCTTCCAAAAAAGCGCGCAGCAGATTTCGAGCGTCGAGTCCGGCAGGTTCGGTAACAACTACTGGCGCCGGAACGGGCCGCTCCGGCGCCGGAGTCGGCGGGGCTGGCGGCGTAAAGAGCGGTTCGGGAATGGCGGGCTGGACCGGCTGGGCCGGCGCCGCGGGGGGCATTTCCCACCAGTTATCGGGAATCAGGCTTGCGGAGTCAGCAGCGGGACCGGACAACTCAGGCGGCTCGGGCAGGACATCGT
>CAZDVY010000023.1:15628-25951 GCA_964508935.1 uncultured Candidatus Competibacteraceae bacterium
GGCGGGCGGCGGGCGGCTCGGGCAGGACATCGTGGCGGGCGGCGGGCGGCTCGGGCAGGACATCGTGGCGGGCGGCGGGCGGCTCGGGAATCAGCAGGTCCGGCGGTTCATAAACTGCGCCTTCCGGGCCGCCGATGTCAGAGGAGGGTTCGGTTGCAGCGCCAGGGTGAGGCGCGCCGACCGCTGCGTGGGCGAGTCCGAGATGGTCCTGGTCATCACGACTATCGGTGAGTAGATCACTGAAGGAGGGTTTGACGATGTCGGCGGACGCCTCGATGTGGGGCGGCATAATCTCGGGAATGGCAGTGGGGTGCGGCGTCAAGCCGGGTCTCGGCGCTACGTCGGTGATCGGACCTTCCGCTTCGTCATCCTCCTCAATTGCAGTATTGGTGATCGCGACGGTGATTTCATATTCCCCAAGGACAAAGTGGTCGCCATCCTTGAGTCGGATTGCCTGATTGCGGGCAATCCGCTGTTCGGAGTCGTTGAGGAAGGTGCCATTGGTGCTGGTGTCCGTGAGGACATAGCCGCCATCCTTGTAATGGACGATGCAATGTTCGCTGGACAGGATGCGTTCGGGATCTTGGAGGATCCAGTCGTTCTTCGACGCACGGCCGATGCTGATCGAACCGCGATCCAGGGTTTTGGCCGGCTCCTGGCCGGGGGAGAGTCGCTGGTAGCTGGTGATGGTCAATTTCAGGGGCATGGCGCGATGTCCGTTGGCGAGGGGGTCTCGACCGTGGGCTTTCATCGAATGCTTGGAGGTTAATTTCTGGTACGCAGTCTATACTGCTCATGGCGTAGCGCCAAGCGAGGTTCGGTTTTTTAAGATTAGCGAAGCGGATGAGGTAGGCGGCCCATGAGCGTCATTGATGTTGAAAGCCTGTTAAGTGAAATCGCGGCTGATGCGCCGTGCGGCGAGGATCTGGAATACGATTCGCAGTTTGTGGAGATGGAGAAGCAATCACAGGGAACGCCCGAGCGTCAGTACGGCAATACCCTCATTTCCGCCGAACCACCTGACTGGCGCGAGGTGAGCAAGGCGGCTCTCGATTTACTGGAGCGTACTCGCGATTTGCGGGTGGCGGTCTACCTGACCCGGGCGTTGCTCAATACCGACGGATTGCCGGGATTCGCCGATGGTCTGGCGCTGCTGGAAGGGTTGATTGAGCGCCACTGGGAGCAGGTTTATCCGCAGCTCGATCCTGATGATGACAATGATCCCACGCTGCGCATCAACACGATTGTTGCGCTGTGTGATCCGGAAACCACTCTGTACGATCTGCGCGGTGCGCCGTTGGTTAATTCGCGCGCCCTGGGACGCTTCAGCTTGCGCGATGTGCAGATTGCCGCGGGTTTGCTGACGCCAGTGACGACAGACGAAGAACGGGCGCCACCCAATCAGGATATGATCAATGGCGCTTTTCAGGATGCTCCTCTGGAAGATTTGCAGGCTACCGCCGAAACGGTCGCCATGGCTTTCAGCCGGGCGGAACGGATCGAAGCGTTGCTGACCGATCAGGTCGGCGTGACGCAAGCGCCCAACATGGATGCCTTGACGGTGGTTCTGAAGGAAATTCGGCAGGTACTGAATGAGCAGTTGCAACGTCGGGGTGTGAGTGTTGTGGGCGACGTGGCCGAAGCGGGGGAGGGCGGGACGCTGGAGCCGGGTTCAGGCGGCGCGGTGCAGCGAATGGTGGTGGGGGAAATCGCCAGCCGTGAGGATGTGATCCGCACCCTCGACAAAATTTGTGAGTATTACAGTCGCCATGAACCGTCCAGTCCGGTGCCCTTTGTGTTAAAGCGCGCCAAAAAACTGGTCAGGATGGACTTCATGGAGATTCTGCGCGATCTCGCGCCGGGCGGGACTGACCAGGCGGATCTGGTTTTCGGTTTGCAACCTGAAGAAAACGCATGATCGATCCACAGACCCTATACAATGGTTGACTAATGGTCTAGGTTATTTGGGATAACCGAACCGTGGTTTGAGCTAGAGAGGTCATAATCCAATGGCAATGAGCAGCCAGAAATTTATTGCCCGCAACCGGGCGCCGCGCGTGCAGATTGAGTATGACGTCGAGGTGTATGGCGCCCAGAAGAAAGTGCAGTTGCCGTTCGTGATGGGCGTGATGGCCGATCTGTCCGGCAAGCCCGCTGAGCCGTTGGCGGCGGTGGCGGATCGCAAATTCCTGGAAGTCGATGTCGATAATTTTGACAGTCGGCTGAAGGCCATGAAGCCGCGCGTGGCCTTTCGGGTGCCCAATACCCTGACCGGCGAAGGCGATCTGAGCGTCGATTTGTCTTTCGAGAGCATGGATGACTTCTCCCCCGCCGCTGTAGCGCGCAGGGTGGACTCTTTAAACCGGCTGTTGCAGGCCCGTCAGCAGTTATCCAATCTGATGAGTTATATGGACGGCAAGACTGGCGCTGAGGAATTAATCGCCAAGGCGCTCAGCGATCCCAGCCTCCTGCAATCCCTGGCGGCCGCCCCCAAGCCCCAGGACGCTGCATCGCCCGCTGCCGAGGAGTGATCAGTCATGGCCGAAACTACGAGCGTTCAGGCTCAACCCGAAGTTGAAACGCTGGAAGCGAGCGATTTTTCCTCGCTGCTGCAACGGGAATTCAAGCCCAAGTCTGACCAGGCCAAGGAGGCGGTCGAGTCCGCGGTCAAAACACTGGCGGAACAGGCGTTGCAGTACACCGCATTGATTTCCCAGGATGTCGTCAAATCCATCGAATCGATGATCGCCGCGCTGGATCAAAAGATTACTGACCAGCTCAATGCGATCCTGCATCATCCCGATTTCCAGGCGCTGGAGAGCGCCTGGCGCGGTTTGCACTACTTGGTGAATAACACCGAGACCGATGAGATGCTGAAGATTCGCGTCATGAACATCTCCAAGAAGGAGTTGCACAAGACGCTCAAGAAATACAAGGGCACCGCCTGGGATCAAAGTCCGCTGTTCAAGAAGGTCTATGAGGAGGAGTACGGACAGTTTGGCGGTGAACCCTTTGGTTGCTTGGTCGGTGATTATTACTTCGATCAAAGTCCGCCGGACGTAGAGTTGCTGGGCGAGCTTGCCAAAATCTCCGCCGCGGCTCACGCACCGTTTATTTCCGCCGCCGCGCCGACCGTCATGCAGATGGATTCCTGGCAGGAACTCAGTAATCCGCGCGACATCACCAAGATTTTTCAGACTCCGGAATACGCAGCCTGGCGCTCGCTGCGCGAATCCGACGATTCCCGCTACCTGGGTCTGACCATGCCCCGGTTTCTGGCCCGGCAGCCTTACGGATCGAAAACCAACCCGGTTGAGGAGTTTGATTTCGAGGAGGACGCCGAGGGGAGCGGTCATGGCAAGTATGTCTGGGCGAATTCCGCCTATGCCATGGCGGTTAACATCAACCGGGCGTTTAAGCAGTACGGCTGGTGCACCCGCATTCGCGGCGTCGAATCTGGCGGTGCAGTGGAAGGCTTGCCGACGCATACCTTCCCGACCGACGATGGCGGTGTGGACATGAAATGCCCGACCGAGATCGCCATCAGCGACCGCCGCGAGGCCGAGCTGTCGAAGAACGGCTTCCTGCCGCTGATTCATCGCAAGAATTCCGATTTCGCCGCATTCATCGGTGCGCAGTCGCTGCAAAAGCCGGCGGAATACGATGATCCCGATGCGACCGCCAACGCCAACCTGTCGGCGCGCCTGCCCTATCTGTTCTCAACCTGTCGCTTTGCGCACTACCTCAAGTGCATCGTGCGCGACAAGATCGGTTCATTCAAGGAGCGCGATGACATGCAGCGCTGGCTGCAGAGCTGGATCTCGAATTATGTTGATGGCGCACCAGCGACCTCGTCCGAAGTCACCAAGGCCAAGTATCCGTTGGCGGATGCCGAAGTCGTCGTCGAGGAGGTAGAAGGCAATCCGGGCTATTACAGCGCCAAATTCTTCCTGCGCCCGCACTATCAGCTTGAAGGTCTGACGGTGTCGCTGCGGCTGGTCTCCAAGCTGCCTTCGGCCAAAGGCGGCTGAGGCCATCGGGTCAAAATGAACGGCGCGGGGGCCATTTTGACGGGTTCAAAATCTGGCCCCCTAATCGTGCTGAACGGCAGGCGTTTTGAAAAAATAATTATAAATGAATGGGTTGTAAAAATGGCACAGGGTGTGCTTTAGTCTATGTCGAGAGCGTGATGAACCGGATTCCCAGACCATGACTGGATCAATCACCCGCTCGATACAAGGCGCGCGATTCCTGGCAATAGCGCGAAAATTAATCCCTAGTGGAGGTGAATGACATGGCTTATGACTCATACATGCAGATTTCCAACGGCATCGAAGGCGAAAGCACGGCCAAGGGCTATGAAAAGTGGATCAAAATCTACAGCTACAGCTTTAGTGCCGCCAATCCATCGACGGTCAGCTCCGGTTCAACCGGTCTGTCTTCGGGGCGCACCTCGGTCAGCTCTTTCAGTTGCACGATGAAGCGTGAGAAAGCCACGCCGCAACTGTTTGGTTTCATGGTCTCCGGTCAGCACATTGACAAGATTGTCGTGCATCTGACCAAGAACATCGGCGGCAAGGGCGCGCCGCAGAAGCCCTTCGAGATTTACACCTTTGACAACTGTCTGGTCGAGCATGTGGACTGGTCAGGCAGCGGCAGCGAAGACGAACCGTACAGCAACTTCAGCTTCGCCTACGCCAAGCTCACCGTCCACTACGAGCAGCAGGACACCAAGGGCGGCACCATTGGCAAGCCAGTGGAGGCCTTCTTCGATCAGACCACCATCGAGGTGGGTTAATCGATGGCGAGGCCGGTGGGTGAACCACCGGCCTTTTGGCTTTTTGCAGCCTGGGAGAGCGCTGATGCTATTGGGTGAGTTGTTGGCGGAACGCAGTCTGCAACCGGTTTTGACCCGGTTGCAGGACCAGGTGCGCCGGGAACCGGCGAATCCCAAACACCGGATTTTTCTATTTCAGCTATTGGCGGTCATGGGGCAATGGGAGCGGGCGCTCAATCAGTTAAACGTGCTGGAGGAGATGGACGCCAGCAGCCTGCCGATGGTGCAGACGTACCGCGAGGCGCTGCGTTGCGAGAGGCTGCGCGCCGAGGTGTTCGCCGGTCGCCGGTCGCCATTGATCTTCGGTGACCCGGAACCGTGGGTGGCTTTGTTGCTGGAGGCGTTGCGCCTGACGGCTGAGGGTCATCATCAACAGGCGGCTTCCATCCGGGAACAGGCCTTTGATACCGCGCCGGTCACGCCTGGCCTCATTGATCATCAACCTTTCGCCTGGATCGCCGATGCCGATTCCCGGCTCGGTCCCGTGCTGGAAGCCATTATTAATGGCCGCTACTTCTGGGTTCCCTTTCAACGCATCGCCAGTATCAAGCTCGAAGCGCCCGCCGATCTGCGCGATTTGGTGTGGACGCCGGCCTTTTTTACCTGGGTCAACGGCGGCGAGACCGTCGGGCTGATTCCCACGCGCTATCCCGGTTCGCAGGCCAGTGAAGATGCAGCTTTGCAGTTAAGCCATAAAACCGAATGGCTCGAACCAGCGGATGGGGTCTATATCGGCATGGGCCAGCGCCTGTTGGCCAGCGACGGGGGAGAGCATCCCCTGCTGGATATTCGTCTACTGCGACTGGGCGAGGCCGCCGAGCTGCCGGACGAACTGCCCACGACTGAATCTTCATAAATTCTCAGAGCCTGTGGCGTCGGAGCGATGATGCAATTTCCTCTTCATGGCTGAACTCACTCCCCAGGAACGCTTGCAGCCCTCGCTGCTGGATCGGTTGACGGACGAAGAGCCTGATCAGTTGCAGGAATCCCGTGAGAAGCGGGTATTGTCCATGAGCCGGTTGCGGGATTTTGTCCTGCGCGATCTGGCCTGGTTATTCAATGCCGAGCGCCCTTTGAGTCCCGATGATATGGAACGTTACCCGTTTGCGGCGCGCTCCGTGATCAATTTCGGTATTCCACCGTTGGCCGGCCTGACGATCCGCATTCTCGATCTGAACATGCTGGAAAACCTGTTGCGTCAATCAGTCATCGATTTCGAACCGCGCATTCTGGAGAATAGTCTGCGCGTTCGGGCGAATCTCACCGCGGCGCAGATGAGTCATAATGCCCTGACGTTTGAAATCGAAGGCGAATTATGGGGACAACCCTTGCCGCAGCAGCTTTATTTGAAAACCGAGATTGATCTGGAGAGCGGGCAGGTGAAAGTGGAAGAAGAAACCCGACGGCCCAGGGGACGCTGATGGATCCCCGCCTGCTACAGTATTACAACCGGGAATTGCAGTTCCTGCGCGAACTCGGCGGTGAATTTGCCCAAGAGTTTCCGAAGATCGCCGGGCGGCTGGGACTGGAAGGCTTTGAATGCGTCGACCCTTATGTAGAGCGCCTGCTGGAAGGCTTCAGTTTCCTGGCGGCGCGGGTTCAGCTCAAGATCGACGCTGAATTTCCTCAGTTCACCCAGCATTTGCTGGAAGTCATTTATCCCCACTATCTGGCGCCCACGCCTTCCATGGCGATTGCGCGTTTCCTGCCGGATCCGACTGAGGGTGCACTCGATCAGGGTTTTACCATTCCCAGGGACACTGAGTTATGCAGTGTGCTCGGCAAGGGCGAACAGACTTCCTGTGAATATCGCACCGCACATCCAGTGACTCTGTGGCCGGTTGAGATCACCGAGGCGCAGTATTTCGCCGGCAAGGAACCGGTGGCTTCGCTCGATTTGCCTGATGCGCATAAAATCCGGGCGGGCGTCCGCCTGCGCCTGCGGACAACGCAAGCCGGTTTGCCGTTTAGCAAATTGCCGCTGGAGCGGTTGACCCTGTATTTGCAGGGGAGCGATGCGCTGCCGGTGCATTTATACGAACAACTGCTGGCGAATGTCGTCATGCGGGTGGCGCGGCCTGCCCAGCGGCCCGCGCCTTGGCATGAGGCGTCGCCCGGCAACCCTATTCAGCGATTGGGGTTCGAGGAAGAACAGGCGCTGTTGCCTTATGTCCCGCCTTCATTCCAGGGTTATCGCCTGCTGCACGAGTACTTTGCTTTTCCGCAACGCTATCTGTTTGTGGAACTGGGTGGGCTCGGTTCGGCAGTGCGCCGGTGCGCCGGCGAAGAGCTGGAATTGTTGCTGTTGTTTGATCGTACCGATCCGACACTGGAAAACCGGGTGGCGGCGGAGAACTTTGTCTTGTTCTGCACGCCGGCAGTCAATCTGTTTCCCAAACGCGCCGACCGCATTCATCTCGGCCCACAGGTTGCCGAATATCATCTGGTGCCGGATCGCACCCGGCCCATGGACTTTGAGGTTTATCAGGTTAAAGGGGTCACCGGGATTGGCGCTGAGGGCGAGGAACAGGAATTCCTGCCGTTTTATGCGCATTACGACCGGCTGAACCAGCGCGGTCAGCGCGCTTTCTACACGGTGCATCGTTTGCCGCGACTGCTGTCCAGCCACCAGCGGCGGGTGGGGCCGCGCTCCAGCTACATCGGCAGCGAACTTTATCTGGCGCTGGTGGATGCGGATGAAGCCCCCTATCGCGGCAATCTGCAACAACTGGCGGTTTCTACCCTCTGCACGAATCGCGATCTGCCTCTCCACATGCCGGTCGGGCGGGGCGAGACCGATTTTACGCTCAGTTCCGGAGCGCCGGTCAAAGCGGTGCGCTGCGTGACGGGGCCGACCCATCCACGCCCATCCCGGGCGCATGGCGATACCGCTTGGCGGTTGATCAGCCATCTGAGTCTGAATTATCTGTCGTTGACCGATACCGACAACCACCATGGTGCAGCAGCGCTGCGGGAGTTACTGGCGCTGTATGGCGATCTGGCCGAGGCTGCTGTGCGCAAACAGATCGACGGTGTGGTCTCGATCCAGTCCCGCCCGGTGACCCGACGAGCGCCCATTCCAGGTCCGATTGCTTTTGCGCGGGGACTGGAAGTAGCGATAAATCTGGACGAATCGGCGTTTGAAGGCGCCGGCGCCTTTTTACTGGGCGCGGTGCTGGAGCGGTTTTTCGCCAAGTACGCCTCGATCAATTCTTTTACCGAAACCGTCGTCCGCTCGCTTGAGCGGGGTGAGATCATGCGATGGCCAGCCCGGATCGGACGTCGACAGATTCTATAAATCTGTTGGAAGCCTTGCGGCAAACGCCGTATGCGTTTCATTTCTTTCAGGCGCTGCGCCGCTTGGAGTGTTGCTATCGGGATCAGCCTCGATTGGGGAAGGCGACCCGCCTGAGCGATGATCCCGTGCGGCTGACGCAGGAGCCGTCGATGGCCTTTGCGCCGTCCACGCTGGCGGCGTTTGATCCCGGCGACGAAAATCATCCGCCGCGTTTGGCGGAATACTTTCTGGGGCTGTTCGGTCCGCAGGGTCCTTTGCCGCTGCATCTGACCGAGTACGCCTACGAGCGGAAGCGTTCCTATAGCGATCGTACTTTTTCCCGCTTCGCTGATGTGTTTCATCACCGGATATTGAGCCTGTTTTATCGGGCTTGGGCGAATGCGCAGCCGACGGTCAGTTTTGACCGTCCGGAGACGGATCGTTTTAATGTTTATATAGGCGCAGCGTTTGGTCTGGGAATGCCGTCACTGTGGAACCGGGATGCTGCGCCAGATTTGGCCAAGTTCCACTATGCGGGTCGGCTGGCGTGCCAGACGCGCAATGCCGAGGGTCTGCAAGCCTTGCTGGGGGATTTTTTCCATTTGCCAGTCATGATTGAGGCCTTTGTCGGTCACTGGATGGCGTTGGATTTGTCCAGCCAGTGCCGGTTGGGGCAAACCCCAGCGACCGGATTATTAGGCATGACCGCCGTCATCGGCGAACGGGTCTGGGATTGCCAATACAAGTTTCGGATTGTCATCGGGCCGATGCCTTTGGCGGAATTCCAGCGGTTCTTGCCGGGTAGCGACAGCCTGCGCCGCTTGATCGCCTGGGTGCGCAACTACATTGGTGATGAGCTGCTCTGGGATGTCAATCTGGTCCTCAGGAAAGAAGAGGTGCCGCCCTTGAAACTGGGCGAGGGATCACAACTGGGCTGGACGACATGGCTGACCAGCGAGCCATTGGCGCAAGATGCCGATGATCTGAAGCTGGATGCTGTGACCTATTGTATATAAGGCCGAAGGTTAAAGGCTAAAAACCAAACCACACTGATTCATTAACCTTCTTAGATCGTTTGCCTTTAATCCTTAACCTCCAAAGGAGTCCGAATCCATGGCCGAAATCAGCCGCATTGCTTTGTTCGGGAAGTTGAATAGCCTGGGCTATAAAGCCATTGAAAGCGCCACCGTATTCTGCAAATTACGAGGCAATCCTTATGTGGAGCTGACGCATTGGCTGCACCAGATTTTGCAGTTGCCGGATTCTGATGTGCATCGCGTTATCCAGCATTTCAACCTGAACCCGGCGCGCTTGGCCAAGGATTTTACCGAGGCGCTGGATCGCCTGCCGCGTGGGGCCACATCGATTTCCGATTTGTCCTCGCATGTTGGCGAGGCGGTGAAAGAGGCATGGGTCTACGCCACCTTGATGTTCAAGGATACCCAGGTGCGCACCGGCCATCTGCTGGTCGGGATGTTGAAAACTTCTGATTTGCGCAATGCGCTGTTGGCGATTTCCCGCGAGTTCGACAAAATCAAGCTGGATGATTTGACCGAGCGCTTTGGCGAGATCGTCGCGGCGTCGCCAGAATCGGCGTTGCGCGCAACCGATGGCTCACAGATTGGCGGCGGGGCAGCGCCCGGCGAGGCCAGCGAAGCGATGGCCCCGCCGCAGATGGGCAAGCAGGAGGCGCTGCAACGCTTTTCCGTGGATCTGACGGAACGGGCGCGTAAAGGTGAACTCGACCCTATCGTGGGCCGCGACGAGGAAATCCGCCAGATTGTCGATATTCTGATGCGCCGCCGCCAGAACAATCCGATCCTGACCGGCGAGGCCGGCGTCGGCAAGACCGCAGTGGTCGAAGGTTTCGCCCAGCGCATTGCCTCCGGCGATGTGCCGCCGCCGCTCCAGGAGGTGGCCCTGCGGGTGCTGGATGTCGGTTTGTTGCAGGCCGGGGCCAGCATGAAGGGCGAGTTTGAAAACCGCCTGCGCCAGGTCATCGACGAAGTGCAGTCTTCGCCCAAGCCGATCATTCTGTTCATCGACGAAGCACACACCCTGGTCGGCGCGGGTGGCGCGGCGGGCACCGGCGACGCCGCGAATTTGCTGAAACCGGCGCTGGCGCGCGGCAAGCTGCGCACCATCGCCGCCACCACTTGGGCGGAATACAAGAAACACATCGAAAAAGACCCGGCGCTGACCCGGCGCT
>CAZDVY010000024.1:0-25883 GCA_964508935.1 uncultured Candidatus Competibacteraceae bacterium
CTTTGAGCGGCTCATAAACGAAAGCCCCCGGCTCTGCCGGGGGATGGTTACTTAAATTCTAAAACACCGAGCCATCTTTTTTTGCCAAGTGCTATAAAACACTTTGAATTATGTGGGTGATTATAAATTATTTTTCCACTAATAATTGCTTCTCTGAGATCAGTCTCTGAGCCTTAAAAATCTAAAATTAACAATTCAAAAAGCACATGAAAATGGCTTTTATCAATTGAATATTTAGCATGGCGTATAGAATTTCCAGGAATATATTTTTGATTTTTATGAACCTTAAATTTTATAACTTGGCTTTCTAATAAATTGGTATCATCGATAAAAGAAATAATTAATCCTCTATCAGGAAAAAGCTGTTGACACCTAAATTTATCAATGTCTATCCAGATATTTTTTTGACCATCCCACTCCATCAATGGAGATAGTACAATTCGATCTACAGGACTACCAGAAAAACGATCTTTTATAATTCCAATATAAAAACCATCTTCGGTCATCATAAACCTCACGATTATTTTTTATTTATGAGCCACACTTCTAAAATGTCGATAAATTGGCGCAAGAGATACTGGAATAGAGATCGGTACTAATCCACAATCAGTTGATAATAACAGGCTTGATTCATTTGATATTCTCGCCAACGCCCGTAACCACTCAGGAATCCATGCTTGTTCCTGATTTCGGCGCATCCACCCTAACAATTGAGTACCTACCCATTCAATCTGAACATCGTCAAAAAGGGGATAGCGATAATTGATATTGCCATCCGCGTTTTTTATTGGCCCTGACGCACAGCCCGACAACGCGAAAGTCAGCCGTCCCACAACCATGGGCAAATGAATACCGCCTGCTGCCTGCCGCACCAAACCCTCGTCGGGTTGATGCCTATAGATTTCGCGCCCCAGTAAGCGAGCGCCTGCCAGCAGGCTCCAAACCCGTGAATAACTCCATAATGTCCGTCCATTCTCTGCACGGGCTACGAAATAATCGCGTCGGTCGCCGCGCTCCCGGCGATGCCAAAACACACCGGGGCTGTTGTCCATCAGTGGGTTAGCGTCGGTAAATTTTTGAAAGCGGCCTTGTTCCCAATCCCAGGCTGCATAGAGCGAATAATTGCCCGGCGGATCATCATGGCGCAGGGCTTGGTCCAAAGGAACCAGACTGTCAACCAGCGAACGGGCGACCACCACCTCCAAACTCTGGTTTCTGGCAAAGCTGGTTAATGCCTCCGCAGTAGCGGCTGTCAGCACTAATCCCGGTGGCAACCAGGGAGAAACGCTCGCCACCCACCGAGACTTTACCTGCATTTGCCAACCGTTTGCCGTATTTGCCAACCAGTGGCTTGGAGATGTGGGCATCAGCCCTAAAATCACGCCGCACCATGCACCATCGACTGTCCGGGACACGCATAGACGCGGAATCTGCGGCAAATAACGCACGGATCGCCAGCGGCGGTCGCTCACCCGCTGCAACAAACCCGCTTCCGTCCAAGCCCGCGCAATGTCCCAGATCAGACGATAGTCGTTCTCGATGTGCAG
Source organism: uncultured Candidatus Competibacteraceae bacterium (assembly GCA_964508935.1). Taxonomy (GTDB): domain Bacteria; phylum Pseudomonadota; class Gammaproteobacteria; order Competibacterales; family Competibacteraceae; genus UBA2383. The sequence goes on from CAZDVY010000024.1 coordinate 1,548, forward strand.
GAACTGCCGCAGCAAATCCAGAAACTCCATTTCGGCCAAGCCCAGTGTCCGGGTCGTACCGATTGCCGCCAGCGCCTCGATCAGATCGCCCAGCCCGGTATAGCGCCAGCCCGGCTCAGGCTCGTTGACCGGTAACGATGCGGTGATTTCAAGGCATTGTTCGGGGTTCCATGCCGTACCAATGTCCCAAAGTGAACGGTCATTAGCCGCCAAAGAAGCGGTATCCTGTTGCCCTGCTTCGATTTCCCAAGCAGTTGGGTCGGAGGGCGATCCATAATCCCAAGTCAGTACATCCCGTTGAAAACGAATGCGCCGGGCGCTGATCCGCATCCCTCCCCGATTTTCCGCGACGACCTCAAACTCGCCTTCAATCCCGGCTCGTGTTTCAGGACTGTCCCGCAACCGCCAGCCGGTTTTGTTCTGATCCAGGTTCGGCGTCTTTGCACTGGCCGGTGCCGTTGACAACCGATTCAGCCGTAACCGCTGACCCCCTTCCAAACGAAATTCTGGCAGTGCGGCAAATCGGCTCAAGTAGCCGCCTTCCTTGCAACGAATGCCGTCATAAACGCTGATGCTGGCCGAGCGGGCGATTTGGGCCAGACAACGAACATTGGACAACGGGGGGATTTGCTGCCCCTCCAAACCATCCAACCAATACCAGCGGGTGTTGGGATACGGTTTCAGCAGGCGGTTTGCAACCAGGGGATCGATGGCGCTGACGAAGGCGTTTTTAAGGTCTTGGCGAACCAGTACCGTAGCAGGTCCGGATTCGGGCGGTCGGGTTCGGGCGATGCGATAACCGTCCTCTCGCTGAAAAATCAGCAATCCGTCCTGAACCACCTCCAACAGCGACGAGCGAACATCCAAGCGCAACAGTCCGCCACTTAACAGGCGACGGGCGGGTTCTCCAGAATCTTCATCGACGACTAACAGACGATCATATCCAGCGATTGCAAAGTCCAGCGGTTGGCTGGCGATGCTGCTCCACGGTGAAGGTGTTTTGCTGAGCAGGGACAAAGCTGGCTCATCGAATTCATCGAACTCTATGAGCAGGAGCAAATCGAGCGTCTGGCGAGAGGCGTTAGTTCGGGTTCCCTTCCGGGTAGCCCGCAATACGCCCCGCACCGCCGTCCAGAATGGATGCTCAGCGGTTTCCTGACCGGACGATACCAATCCCTTGAAGTCCCGAAATTCTTCTCGAAAGGCCGTGCTAAATTTCCACAGATGGCGTTCAACGATGCTCAGCACTGGATAGATCGGCGGTTCGTCAAGCCACTGGCTTCTATCCAGCGTATTCAGCAAGGGGGCGAGTTGTTGCTGATCGTTGCGTAATGGAAAAGCCAGCCGCTTGGAATAACCAATACGTGTTTCATGGCCAGGGTTGGGTAGCACTAACTCGCGCCAAGGATGCCTTTGGTTACGCCCGGCTTTTAGTAGGGCTGCCAACTTTTCCCAAACATCGCCCAATCCATCGAACGGCAAAGGACTGTCGCCCCATATTCCCAACAGTTCGTACAAACGGATTGGAAACTGACCGGCTTCGGCATCTTCCTCGCTGGATGCGGCAACCAGGCAGGTTAGAATCAGGTAGGGGAAAAAGTCATGCAGAGAGAGTTCACGCCAAAGCACTTGGCTCGAAAGGTGGCGATTCAGATCACGGCGCTTTCTGGGGAACTGGCGCAGAAAGGTTTGCTGCATCTCCTCCGACGAGGCGCTGATGTCTCCAGTGACGGCTGTCCAAGTCGCGTCAGTGATGACCAGACGGGTAACGGGCGTGTCCTCGTCATTGTATTCAAAGAAGTGACTGAAGAACGCTGCACTCCACTGGCGCAGGGTCCAGTATCGCCACGAGGAAGAAAGATTGTTTGGGGTCAAAGCGGTGATTGAAGCTAAAAAGCTGAGTTTGTCATTTCTTTAGATCATGAACCAAATTTGAAATGTCTGTAAGATAATTCATCAAACCAACCGCTGCCACTCAAAGCGGACCAGATTGCGCTCGAGGCGGCTGAACTCCATGCCCATCAGGGTGATGGGCTGACCGGCGTACTTCTCGGCATAGTTCCGGCTCAGGAGTTGCGCCAGCGCCCGACCGGGTCCACTCAGTTCGATGACCTTGAATTCCAGCAGATACGCTCGGCCCGGCCAGAGAATAGTCAGGTCAATGCGTCCATGATTCGTGACATCCTCCGGGATCACCGTCAACCCCAAAGCGGCGAAATAGCAATACACGACTGAAGCCCAGTAGCCCTCGTAATCAGTCAGTGGAAGTAGTATTTACCCTCGTGGGCCAGTTGGGCGATCAACGGAGTTTTGTCCACGTAGCCATAACCTTCCTCACGGATTTCCCGGAAGGTCTGGATGCCGATGGGGAGCTTGTTCATGTGGGGCGATCCGTTTTCCCAACCTCCGGGAATGTGACCCGTTCATACACTTCCGCCAGCCGCAATACACAGTCAATAGTCGCGATTTTGATCTCAGCCTCCAGTCCATCCGCGACGGAATACCGCCATGACCGATCTGCCTGTCGAGCAAAGTGTTCAATACGCGGTTGATTCTGGGCGACCAGCAGATAATCGGTCAGCGATTCCAGTGCCCGGTAATGGGCGAATTTGCCACTCCGGTCATACGTCTCAGTGCTGTCTGACAGGACTTCGATAATGACCTTAGGATTGAGAAGAGTGTCAACATCAGCGTCCTCAAACCGGGGTTCACCGCAGACGACGATGACATCGGGATAGGTATACAAACCGGTAGGATTGACCTTAACCCGCATATCGTTGACGTAACCTCGACAAGGTTTTCCGTCAAGTTGATTGCCGATGCGCCGCGCTAGATTAAATACGATCGTGTTATGTTCCTGGCTAGCACCACTCATGGCATAGATATGGCCGTTCAAATACTCACTTTTGGTTTCTGCCCGACGCTCCAGCGCCAGATAGTCAGCGGGAGTTATGAACTGTTCAGCGGGTCGGGACATGGTGAATTCTCCAATTAGATACGGCTGAACACCCGTCGGGCGGCGGTAACAGTTGCTTCGATATCATCGTCACTGTGCGCTGCCGACATGAATCCGGCTTCGAACGCGGAGGGCGCAAAGTAGAAGCCTTCAGTAAGCATGGCGTGGAAGAAAGCCTTGAAGCGCGCGACATCACAGGCCATCGCCTGGGCGTAGGTCGTTACGGGTTCTGACGTGAAGAACAGACCGAACATTCCGCCCACTGCATTCGCGTTCAGGGCAACGCCGTTTTCATGCGCAGCGGCGGTTAGTTCTTCACATAACCATTGGGTCTTGGCGGCCAGTCGGTCGTGGAAGCCCGGTGCAGAAACCAGATCGAGCGTCACCAGTCCGGCGGTCATGGCGACCGGATTGCCCGATAGCGTCCCCGCCTGATAGATCGGCCCCAATGGGGCTAATTTTTCCATGATCGCCCGCTTGCCGCCGAACGCGCCAACCGGCATTCCGCCGCCGATGACCTTGCCGAGCGTCGTCAGGTCCGGTTTGACGTTGTACAGTTCCTGTGCGCCGCCGCACGCTACCCGGAATCCCGTCATCACTTCATCGAAAATCAGCACACAGCCGTAGCGGTCGCACAATTGCCGCAATCCAGCCAGGAAACCGGGCGTTGGCGGGATGCAGTTCATATTACCGGCCACCGGTTCCACGATGACTCCGGCAATTTCTTCACCGATATCGGCGAACACCTTTCGGATCTGCAACAGATCGTTATAGGTCAAGGTCACAGTATAGGCCGCTAGCGCTGCAGGAACGCCGGGCGAAGTCGGGATGCCCAAAGTCAGTGCTCCGGAACCGGCTTTGACGAGCAGCGAGTCGGAATGACCGTGGTAACAGCCTTCAAATTTGACGATTTTATTGCGTCCAGTAAAGCCGCGTGCCAGGCGGATAGCACTCATGGTCGCCTCGGTGCCGGAATTGCACATCCGCACCAATTCCATCGAAGGCATCAGCTCATTGATTCGGCGCGCCATGACCGTTTCCAGCTCAGTCGGCGCGCCGAAGCTCAGCCCGCGCCCTGCGGCTTCCCGCACGGCGCGAACCACCGCCGGATGGGCATGACCAAGAATCATCGGTCCCCAGGAACCCACATAGTCGAGGTAACGGTGATCGTCCTCATCATATAGGTACGCGCCTTCGCCGCGCTTGAAGAAAAGCGGTGTTCCGCCCACTCCGCGAAAAGCGCGCACCGGCGAATTGACGCCGCCGGGAATGTAGCGTTGGGCTTCAGCAAACAGTTGTTCGGAACGGGTCGTCATGGGGCATTTCCTCGGAGCGCGATCTTGAATTGTTCAATTCCCTCGCCTGGGGGGAGAGAGTCAGGGTAAGGACGGGACAAACAGAGCGGCATAGCGAGCAGCGGCGGCCCGGACGTCTAGTTGGCCAAACACCCCGCTGACGACTGCCAGCGCGTCAACGCCGACGTTCAGGAGCAGCGGCGCATTGTCCGGGGTGATGCCGCCGATCGCGACGATGGGAATCCGCAGGGCGGCGCGGGCTTCCCTCAGCAGGGCAATCGAGGCACGAATTTCAGTCGGTTTAGTGGGCGAAGGGAAGATCGCACCGAAGGCGACATGATCCGCCCCTGCCTGTTCCGCTTCCAGCGCCAGATCCAACCGGTTGTAGCAGGACACGCCGATGAGGGCGTTTTCACCCAACCGGGCGCGGGCGGTCGTAAGCGCCGGGTCGTCCTTGCCGAGATGCACACCAGCAGAGCCAACCTCGGCGGCTAACTCAACATCGTCATTGATGATGAGCGGAATTTGATAATGCTGGCATAGGGCGTTGAGCATCCGGGCCTGGGCCAGCCGCCGTGCTGCATCGATGCTCTTATCGCGGTACTGGATCAGGCGAGCGCCGCCCAGCAGCGCCTGTTCAACGGCGTCCCGCAAAAGGTCATCGGGAATCAGCAGCGCGTCAGTGATAGCGTACAGGCCCTGACAGGGCGGTTTGTTCATGGTTCACCTCATGAGCCGCTGTCCAGTACAGTCGATGGGGCAGCCACTGTCCCTTGCCTGCCCGGTAGCCAGCTTGTAAAGAGCGCCAAGTATAATCCTGAGCACGATAGCCGATGGAAAGAATGGCTTCATCCAGCGAGGAGAGCTCATGGCTCTGGGCCAGCAGGCCAGCAATGGCTGCGGCTAGTGTGCAGCCGGAACCGTGATACGGATGCGGTAGACGCGGCCAGCGGTGAGTTTCTATCAATCGGTTATTGCCATACAGTCGGTTGACGATTTCGGTGGACGATTCGTTTTCGTGACCACCAGTGATCAGTACATAACGGCAACCTCGCGCCAGCAGTGCCATGGCGCAGGCTTCGAGAGTATCCGCTTCCTGAGCCAGGTGGCGGGCTTCAAGGCTGTTGGGAGTCAGCACAGTGGTCAGCGGCAGCAGCAGGGTTTGGATCGCAGCGATCAGTTCAGCGCTGGCCAACCCGGTTCCACCACCAGCCGCCAGGACTGGGTCGAGAATCACCGGGATCTGAGGACACGCATTGAGCAGGGCATGCAGGGCGACGGCGTTGTCCGTGCTGCCAATGACACCGATCTTGATAGCGGCCACCGGCATATCAGCCAAAACCGCCTGCGCTTGGGCCAGCACCCAATCCGCTTCGACGGGGAGCAGAGTATGGACGTTGCGGGTGTCCTGCACGGTCAGGGCGGTGATCACCGGCGCCGGGTGGCAGCCCAAGCTGATCAGCGTTTCAATGTCGGCGGCGATACCAGCCCCGCCAGTGGGGTCGTTGCCGGCTAGAGTCATGACCACGGGTGGAGAAACAGGATCACTCAAAGCGTTGCTCCAGATAACGAGTGTTTGAGACCGGGGAATTCTAACAAAACCCTTGGGTTTTCCAGAATGCGCCAACATGGGACAATGGTGTTTGTTCCATCGCAACCCGGGGAAAGTTTACGCTGATGAAAAAATATATGTGTTTAATCTGTGGATGGATTTATGACGAGGAAAAAGGCTGGCCCGAGGACGGCATCCCCCCTGGAACCTTCTGGGAAGATGTGCCGAGCACCTGGGTTTGCCCTGAGTGTGGCGCGACCAGGGAAGATTTCGAGATGGTGGAAATTTAAAAGGCAGCAGTATGAGCACGAATTCCAGCAGGATTCAGATCATTGCCGAAGATATTACCCAGTTGCGGGTGGATGCTATTGTCAACGCCGCCAATCGATCACTGCTGGGCGGCGGCGGTGTGGATGGGGCCATTCATCGCGCTGCCGGGCCGGAGTTGCTGGCGGAGTGCCGCACCTTGGGCGGTTGCCAGACTGGTCAAGCCAAGCTGACTCGGGGTTATCGGTTGCCAGCCCGCTGGGTCATCCACACCGTCGGACCGATTTGGCAGGGCGGCAGCCACAGCGAGCCGGAGTTATTAGCCGCCTGTTATCGCAACAGCCTGCGTTTGGCGGTGGAGCAGGAGTTGCGAACTGTGGCTTTTCCCGCCATCAGTTGCGGGGTGTACGGCTATCCTGTGGATCAGGCGGCGCAGATTGCCGTTCGCGAGGTGCGAAACTTCCTGACCAGCAATGACCGGATTCAGACCGTTTATCTGGTCTGTTTTGGGGAAGACGTGCGCCAGGCGTATGAGCAGGCGCTAGCATCCTGATCTTCAAAGTCGAATCAATGCCGGACGCCCAGTCTCGCCAGCAGGTAATGGCTCGGCATACATCAGCGTTCGCGCCTGGGTTTCGCGGTTCTCTTGGCGCTGGCGCAGGGCGTCGGCCAGCAGCATCAGGAACATGGCCTCAGCATGGGCCTGTCCGTAGGATTTGTCCATGATCACCATGGTTTGTGCGGGCTGAGCAACCGGCGATGGGCGGTAGAGCAGGGCAGTGAGCAGGGCACCGCATAAAACCAGCAGTGAGGCGGGCAGCAGGTAAAAATTGAGCTTTTGGAAACTACGAATAGCATTGCGCATTGTTGACCCTCGACCATACTGGTGAAAGTATCAAATCTTGTATAAGTTTACCATGATAAATTATACGAATTCTATGCGATTATCCAGTAATATCGCTAAAAATTTTGTACAACTCTTATAACCAAGCATAACACAAGGATTTTGGAACACAAGCCAGCGTTTATCCATTCCGCTCCCCTCCCGACGGGAGGGGGATCACGGTTGATGCACTCAGCTTTCCTGTTGCTTCTTATAAGCCGTGTGCAGCTTCTGCTGAATATCGGCGGGTACCGGGTCATAGTGACTCAGTTCCACACCATAGGAGCCAAGGCCGCCGGTCATGGACTTGAGTTGCGACTCGTAACCGTCCAGCTCAGCCATTGGCACTTGAGCCTTGATAATGCTGATGCCGCGTGGCCCGGCGTCTGTCCCGGCGATGCGTCCGCGCCGACTGGATAAATCCCCGGTGATCGCGCCAACGCAGTCGCCCGGCGCACGCACTTCCAGATTGACAATCGGTTCGAGAATGATCGGTTTGGCTTTGCTAACCGCATCCAGGAACGCTTCACGCCCGGCAGTGACGAAAGCAATTTCCTTGGAATCCACCGGGTGATATTTGCCATCGTAGGCAATGGCGCGCACATCCTGCATCGGGTAACCGGCAATTGCGCCTTCCTGCAGCGCTTCGCGGACGCCCTTTTCCACCGCCGGCAGGAACGAGGTCGGAATGGTGCCGCCGACCACCGCGCTGACGAATTCAAAACCGGCATTACGCGGCAGTGGTTCGATGCGCATGAATACTTCGCCAAACTGACCTGCGCCACCGGTCTGTTTCTTGTGGCGATGATGTCCTTCAGCGTTCTGGCTGACCGTCTCCTTGTAAGCAATCTTCGGTGGCTGGGTTTCGACTTGCAGGTTGTAGCGCTGTTGCATCTTCTCCAGGGTGATGCGCAGATGCAGGTCGCTCAGGCCGCGCAGCACCGTTTGTTTGGTGTGGGCGTTGTGCTCCAGTGATAAACAGGGGTCTTCTTCCAGCAGTTTGTGAACGGTATCAGACAACTTTTGCTCGTCACCCCGGGTGGCCGCGTGGATGGCCAAACCGAACAGGGGGGTGGGGAAGGGCAGGGGACGTAAATGGAGCTGATCCTCGTCGTGGGAATCATGCAGCACTACATCACGGTGGATGTCGTCGATCTTGGCAACGGCGCAAATATCACCGGGAATACCGGTTGCCACTTCGGGATGTTCCTTGCCGTGCATCTGAAAGAGATGACTGACCTTGAACGGTTTGCGCCCATCGCCGATCAGCAGTTGACTGTCCTTGGTAAGGGTGCCTTGGTGGATGCGGAAGATGCCCAATTTGCCGATAAATGGGTCAATCAGCACTTTAAATACATGAGCGATCACATGCTGGTTTGGATCGGGGACGGCGGATAGTTCCACACTATCGTCGCCTGCGCCTTTCAGGAACGGTTCGGGATTACCTTCCAGAGGATTGGGCAACAGCTTGACAAAGGTCTCTAGCAGATCCTTGATCCCAGCGCCGGTGCGGGCTGAGACAAAACAGATCGGGATCAAATGGCCTTCCCGCAGCGCTTTCTCGAAAGGCGCGTGGAGCTGTTCAGGCTGCAAATCCTCGCCCTGTTCCAGGTACAGCGCCATCAGGTCTTCGTCCATTTCGACCACCTGATCGATCAGGGCAGAGTGGGCAGCGGCAACGCTGGAAAAATCACTGTCCCCGGCAGGATTGAAGAAACAATCCACCACGCTGGCGCCGTTGTTGGTGGGCAGGTTGATGGGCAAGCATTCCCGACCGAAGGTTTCCTGAATCTGTTCCAGCAGGCCGGGCAAATCCAGATTTTCGGCGTCGATCTTGTTGACGATGATCATCCGGCATTGCCGGCGTTCGGCAGCGCGTTCCATCAGTCGCTGTGTCATCGCTTCGATGCCGCTCTGGGCATTGATGACCACTGCCACTGTTTCCACTGCCGGCAGTACGGCGAGCGCCTGGCCGATGAAATCCGGGAAGCCGGGCGTGTCGATCAAATTAATGTGAGCGTCATTGTAGTCGAAATTGACCAGCGCTGCGTCCAGCGAGTGTTGATGAGCCTTTTCCTGTGGATCGAAGTCGCAAACGGTGTTGCCTTTTTCCACGACGCCGGGCGTGGCAAGTTTGCCAGCGTGAAACAGGATGGATTCGACCAGAGTGGTTTTGCCCGCTGCGCCATGCCCAACCAGCGCAACGTTACGGATGGATTCGGTCGTGTAGCTGACCATGATGGCCTCCTTACTCGATTTAATCAGTGGTTTTTTTCATGTTCGCGTTTGCAATAAAGAGTCGCAAAGTCTACAGGAACAGGCTGGGTTTCTCAGCGGAGTCGGTCATTTTTTTGCAACTTGCGAGGTCTAGGGCGAGGATGGATGCTACCGACGGCCGGGGAAACCGGCCTGGCTGGCATCGCGGGCGAAAACTGCTTAGCATGGTGCATTACATAATTGCAGCGGAGAGTGACTTGATGAGGCGATATGGGCGTTTGGGAGGTTGGCTCCTTGGCGTGTGCAGTATCGGCGCGTGGGCAGCAAATCCGGATCTCCACTGGCTTAAGCTTATCAAAGCCAACCCGGCGGCGCAGGCGGAGTGGGCTACGCGCTATGAGCATGGCGAGGGCATCGCTCAGAATTACGACCGGGCCATGCAATTGTATTGCGCCGCCGCCCAGCATGGTCATATCCCGGCTCAGTACCAATTAGGCTGGATGTACGCCAATGGTCGCGGCGTGACGCGCAATGACGCTCAGGCAGCAGCATGGTTCCGGTTGGCGGCGGCCAAAGGGGATGGGCTGGCGCAACGAATGTTGGCTATGGTGGAAGATCCGGCCAAGATCGAGAAAGCTAATTGCACAGCGCCGGTCGATCCAACGCCTAAATCGCCGGCGCCAGTGATAGTTCGTACCCGACCTCGTTCGCCGGAGCAAGCCCAAGTGGTGGCGCTGGTGAATCGGTTGGCGCCGAATTACGGTTTGCAACCGGCGCTGGTGATGGCGGTGATCGACGCAGAGTCCGGCTTTAACAGTCAGGCGCGTTCCGTGAAAAATGCCCAGGGGTTAATGCAACTGATTCCTGAGACCGCTGAGCGGTTCGGAGTGCGCGATCCCTTTGATCCGGTGCAGAACCTGCAGGGTGGGATGGCTTATTTACGCTGGTTGCTGGCCTATTTCCAGGGCGATATCCGCCTGACGCTGGCCGGCTATAACGCTGGCGAGGGAGCGGTGGTTCGCTACGGCGGAGTGCCGCCCTATGCCGAGACAAGGGCTTATGTCGATAAAATTGTTGGAAATTATGGGCAGTTAGCGCATCCGCTGGCAACGCCGGTTACCGTGGGTGGGATCAAATAGAGATCAAAACGGGTGTGAGGCGCAGTGATCTGGGCATCGGGCAGTGAGCCAGCGAGCACCGGTGCGAGTCTGGGCCGTTTTACCACTACTCGTCGCCGGGCGCAGCTCAGCGCGGCTGCTAGCAGTTCCGAGGCATCGCCGTCATCGCCGACCAGTTGCCGCAACAAGCGCATTTCCTTCCCGGCCAGCGCTGTTTTCCGCCGGTGCGGGTACATGGGATCGAGATAAACGACCTCGGGCCGCTGATTTTCACTCAGGCCCCGCAGGTATTCCCGTCCATCCGCCTGGCACAGGCTGAGTCGTTCCCTGACCCACTGGCCAATTTCTGGATCTTGCGTGGCGCGGCGTAATCCATCCTGCAGCAAAGCGGTGATGATCGGTGAACGCTCCACCAACTGCATTCGGCATCCCAGACTGGCCAGCACAAAGGCATCCTGGCCCCATCCGGCTGTGACATCGACTACGGTTGGTATCACGCCGCCTTTTAATCCTATCGCCCGCGCCAGGGGTTGGCGACGCCCGCCGCCGAATTGCCGGCGATGTGCAGCAGTTCCCGCGATGAAATCGGTGTACACGGGGCCTGGTGCTTCGAGACCGAGTTCCCGCAGTTCTAGGCGTTGTTCAGTGACAACCAGCAGATGCGTAGGCGAGATGGCGTTAGCAGCGAGGGGCAGGGCTAGTTTGGACGCCAGTGCAGCGGCTTCCGCCAAGAGAGCAGATGATGCTGCCGCGACAGCGAGGGTCGGCTGGATGAGCAATTCAGCCATGGACAGCAGCATTGAAAGTGCAGCCACCCCGCCTAGGTGGGGTGGCAAGGCGCGAGGGCGTCACGCGGCTTTGGGAAGTACGTCTTTCAATGTGGCTTGGTTCAAAGTGTCCATGTCAACCTTGAATCGGGCGTTCATATCTGACAGGGCTTTCATATCGTTCAACATCTTGTACTGCACGGTCTGAGCGATATGCGCCTGACGTTTGCAGAAGTCCTGAAAGCTCTGGACATCGGTGATTTCCGCAGCGGCGCGCATCTGGTTCAGACCGATATCCAGATAGGATTTAAGCGCATTTATCTGGAAAATCAGCATCTTTTCCAGGTTTTCGGCGAACAGTTGGTTCGCCTTGACCAAGGGATCAGGCAGGGCTTGTCGGGTTTTCAGGGCCTTGCTGAATAGATCGATGATCATGGTGCGTTCCTCGTGCTGGATGTTGGCCGACTTTGCTGCAATGCAATATAGCGGGATTAATGTTGCAACGCAACATTAAAATAGGGTTTTTTCTGGCTGTATGTTAGCGACTGTCCAGGCTTGACCGGCTTGACCGACGTTCTGCAGGCATGCGGTTTAGCGGCGCAGATAGGCCAATTCCTTGGGCAGTGTGACGTTATTGCCGAAACTGTCCTCGCCATAGCCCGACCGAGCCAGCAGTTCAAGGTCGCTTAATACTCGCTTATCACCGGTGAAGGCGATGTTTAAATCCGTCTGAATGTCGATTTGCCCGGTCGCCAGTAAACGGGCAATTTCTGCTGTAACTTTTTCCAGCAAGATACTTTCCTGACTGAACTCATTCGACAGATTGAGCGGTTGCTGGTAAATGATCAGCTTGCCCTGCTCGGCCAGTTTCAGTACTACATCCAAGACAGTGGCCCGGACCTGGTGATCGTTGAGGTCATCTACGGGTAACCGCAGCAGATTGCCGATTTCCGCAGCCAGCCAGCGTCGCTTGCGGGCGTTGATGCGTTCATTAGCCCGGAAGATGTCCATGGGCGAGTTAGCGTCGTAGTATTGTCCATCCAGCTCCATGGTGATGTGGCTGCCATAATGCTGGGCGATCTTGGCGATCAGAGTAGCTGGACGAACATGGAAGCCCCGGTAAGACGGAACCGGCACCTCAACTTTTCCCACTTCGGCGTAGCGCCGGAGCATGGCGTGGCAGAAGCCACGGCCCTCGCGGAGATAATGGCCGGCGTAAGTGATGGCGTAGTTCATTAACAGCGTCAGCAGGGCTCGGGTCGAAATGACTGGCTGGCGGCGTAGCAGCGAATCGCCGGTTTTGGCGTTCAGGTGGCGTTCATAATAGTGAACCAGTTGCGTGGCGATTTCGAGCAGGTGGAAGACGATGCTGATGTGGCCGCGCAGGATCGGTAAATCGGTATCCAGTGATTCCAGTTCCGTCTCAGACACATGGGTGTCGTACAACGCCTGCAGGCTGTGAAAGCGAAATTGCAGATAACGCAGGTTATCTTCGCTGATCGGATCAGGAAAGCAGCGGGAGTATTGAGCCGGCTTCACCCAGTCGGCGATATGTAACAACTCGCTCTCCGAGGCTAGGTTCAGATAAGCAGTGGACAGATAAATGACCGTTTCGGCGGCGCTGCTGACCTTGCGCGTAGCCCGGTCGCGGGGCAGGCGGCCCAACGGCAGGGGCTCCAGATATTCGTCCCCGTTGGATTCAGGGAGGGAGACGGTCAGGTTGAGACGAGTTGCCTGAAGAGTGATGTAATGTGCTGTTTTCACCAGGGTCTCGTGGGCGAATTCCAGCGACCGCACGGTGGCTAAGGCAAAATCCCGTTCGGTGGGCGGCAGTCGGTAGGATGACAGGGAGTGCTGAATATGCAGTAACTTGTAAACGACATCGGCAAACAGTTTAAGCGTGGCCGTTAGTGACCGAAACCGCGACCAATGACGATTGTTGCGCGCTCCGTAGGTATCCAGAAATTCTTCCATCTGAATGGCCTGAGATAGCACATCGGCGATGAGTGGGCGAGTGAGTGGCGTTGAACGCGACGTAGACAGCCGGCAGGTTAGCTGAAGAAAGCGACGAGCGCGGATGGCGATCAAGGCGCTGAAACGCTCGTAAGCGATGAGGGAGGGATTTGCTGATGAATCCACGCGGTCGGTATCCGTTGCAAAACTATGATGACATTCCAGATGTTATGATCTCATAACGTCCCGGCCATGGTCATCTATTGAAGTGGTGTTATTTCTTGCTTCTTATACCATCACATAATGACATTGCCGCTATAATTAAAGGGTACAAAAACGCTAAACAAGAATCCTGTCCTTGAACAATTGACATCCGTGAAAGATGAACTTTACTTTCCGGGTCAGCTCATGCCACATCCACCAAGCCAGTCGCATGGGCAGGAAGACTCAACAACCAGGCCAGAATAGGCCACCATAACGCAGTAACCCTGCACTACCACCCCAACGAGGAGTAACTATGGCTCTCAAAGAAGTCGTGATCGTTAGTGCCGCTCGGACAGCTATTGGCAAATTCATGGGTACGCTCAAGGACGTATCCGCGCGTGAACTGGCTATTACCGCCGCCAAGGGTGCTATCGAACGGTCCGGCGTCCCAGCCGACCAGATCGAAGAAATCTGTATGGGACAGCTTTATCTTGGCATGCAGGGTTCGCTGCCTGCACGGCAGGTGAGCATGCGAGTCGGTCTGCCGCACAGCAGCAGCGCCGTATCAGTCAACCAGAACTGCACCTCCGGGATGCGTGCGCTGGAAATCGCTTGCCACAATATCATGCTGGGCCAGACTGAAATCGGCCTGGTCGTTGGCGTAGAAAGCATGACCAACGCGCCCTACATGCTGCCCAAAGCTCGCATGGGCTACCGGATGGGGCAGGGTAACATCGAAGACAGCATGATCCACGATGGCCTGTTCGATGAACTGGTGCCTGGTCACATGGCAATGACCGCTGAGAATGTAGCCGTCAAGTACGGTATTACCCGGCAGGAGTGCGATGAGCTGGCGCTGATCAGTCACACCCGCTGCACCACCGCGACCAAGGAAGGCGTTTTCAGACGCGAGATCGTGCCGGTTGAGCTAAAGTCTAAAAAAGGCTCAACTTTCTTCGAAAACGACGAGAATTTTATTCCTGATGCCAGTCTGGAGAAAATGGCCAAACTGTCGCCAGCCTTCAAGAAAGACGGTGTGGTAACGGCAGCCAATGCCTCCAGTATCAATGATGGCGCCAGTGCAGTCGTCATCATGTCACTGGACAGGGCTAAGGCTCTGGGTATCAAGCCGTTGATGAAACTGGTCGGCATCTGCAATGCTGGCATCGACCCGGCGGTAATGGGCCTTGGTCCAGCAGTGGCCATTCCCAAATGCCTGAAGCAGGCCGGTCTGAAGTTCGGGGATATTGAATACTGGGAAGTGAACGAGGCGTTTGCCGCCCAGTGGTTAGGCGTAGGGCGGATGCTCAAGGCAGATCATGGTATGAACCTGACAACTGACATCTGCAACTTCAACGGGTCCGGTATTGCTCTCGGACACCCGGTTGGCTCTACTGGCCTGCGTATTGTGGTCAGTCTGTATTATGAACTGGAGCGGCAGGGCAAGAGCATGGGCGGTGCATCGCTGTGTGTCGGCACCGGTCCAGCGATGGCTTCACTGTGGACTCGCGACGTCTGATTTATTGATTCAGATTGCTTCAGCCTTAATCGGGCGACCTGGATTACCAGGTCGCCTTTAAAAAAACCTCTTTTTATATCATCACCTTTTAAAATCACCACCAACTCCGATATAATCCAATTCCTCAACCCACAGAGCCACACCCTCCATGATAGACCCTAAACTACTCAGAAACGAACTCGAACAAACAGCAACCCGTCTCGCCCGACGCGGCTACACTCTAGACACACAACTATTCAATACATTGGAAAAAAAAAGGAAAAAACTACAAATTCACACCCAAGAACTACAAAACGAGCGCAACAGCCATGCCAAAGCCATCGGCCACACCAAAGCCAGCGGACAAGACATCCAGCCACTACTAAACAAAGTTACAGGACTCAGCGAAGCACTCAAGCAGGCCGAAAGCGAACTCGAAGCCCTACAAATCCAGATATCAAACCTACAACTAGGCATACCCAACCTCCCACACGACAGCACACCCACCGGCACCAGCGAAGCCGACAATACCGAAATCCGCCGCTGGAATGAACCTCACCACTTCAAATTTAATATCAGAGATCACGTCGATCTAGGCGAAGAGGGAGGATTAGACTTCAATGCAGCAGCCAAACTCACCGGCAGCCGCTTCACCGTCATCCACGGGCAACTCGCTCGCCTACACCGAGCATTAACCCAGTTCATGCTAAACCTTCACACCCAAGAACACGGTTACCAAGAAATCTACGTCCCCTATCTAGTCAACGCTGACAGTCTACGCGGCACCGGCCAGTTACCAAAATTCGAGGCTGACCTATTCAAACTCAGCGGCGAACTCAACTACTACCTCATCCCCACCGCTGAAGTCCCCGTCACCAACCTAGTACGCGACTGCATCATCGACGCCAAACACCTCCCATTACGATATGTTTGTCATACTCCCTGTTTTCGCAGCGAAGCAGGCTCCTACGGCAAAGATGTCCGTGGAATGATCCGTCAGCACCAGTTCGAGAAAGTAGAACTCGTGCAAATCGTCCGTCCAGAGGAGTCTTATACAGCACTGGAAGCACTCACCCAACATGCCGAGACTGTGCTGCAACGATTAGAATTACCTTATCGAGTCGTCGCACTCTGCACCGGGGACATCGGTTTCTCCTCCGCCAAGACCTACGATTTAGAAGTCTGGCTACCCGGACAACAGAAGTATCGGGAAATTTCTTCCTGCAGCAACTTCGAAGACTTCCAAGCACGGCGGATGCGAGCCCGCTGGCGCAACCCCACCACCAACAAACCAGAACTAGTCCACACTCTCAACGGTTCCGGCCTAGCCGTAGGACGCACACTGGTAGCCGTCATGGAAAACTATCAAAACGAGCAAGGTCATATTCGCATCCCTACCGCGCTTAAACCCTATCTCAACGGACTCGACACCATCATTCCAAACGGACGCTAAACCGCCAAAATCAAGTAAACCATCGCAACCCAACGACACAACCTCCTCACACCACAGGGGAGTTCATTATCATTCGCAGGATAAAAACACCATGATCGTCATCCTAGATTCCAACACTACAGAAAACTCCAAAGAGTATCAGCAAGCACTAGACTACCTATCCCGGCTACCCGGCATCGCCACCCGAGTGCACAAGGTCCAAGGCGCTCAGCAGACCTTAACCGAGATTTATCTCATCGGGGACACCAAAACCCTATCCATCGAGGATCTACACGCGCTACCAGGAGTTGAACGGGTCATTCGCATCTCCGAAGAATATCGCATTCTAGGCCGTCACCGGGACGAGCAACGAATCAGCGGCTTCGAATACAATAAAGTAACCTTCAGCCAAGACAACCTAAACATCTTCGCCGGACTATGCGCCGTTGACACCCCGGAACATGTGGAGATCATGCTCAAAGCCCTGCACGAACGCGGCCAGACCTGCACCCGCATGGGCGCTTACAAGCCACGCACCAACCCCTATTCCTTCCAAGGCCACGGCAAGCCCTGCCTACCCTATGTCTTTGAACTCGCCGGGCGATACGGGATCAAGGTCATCGCTATGGAGGTAACACACGAGAGCCATGTTGCAGAAATCCATGAATGTCTGGAACAAACCGGCCAGCCCACCGGAGTGATGCTCCAAATCGGCACCCGCAATACCCAAAATTTCGAACTGCTGAAAGCAGTAGGCCGCCAGCAAGAATTTCCGGTACTGCTCAAACGGGGGTTCGGCATCACGCTAAACGAATCGCTAAACGCCGCCGAATACCTGGCCAGCGAAGGCAACTCACGGGTGGTATTCTGCTTGCGCGGAGTAAAAACCAACATGGGCGATCCCCATCGCAATCTGGTAGATTTCAGCCATGTACCGGTGCTCAAACGGCTAACCCGCATGCCCGTATGCGTCGATCCTTCACATTCCGTCGGCACTCGCGAACATTCCCCGGACGGCATCCTTGACCTGATGCATGCCGCCGCACAAGGAGTTATCGCTGGCGCCAACATGGTACTGGTAGATTTCCACCCCAACCCGGCCAAAGCCCTAGTAGATGGACCACAAGCCATGCTTATGAGCGAACTAGACTGGTTCTTAGCAGATATCACTCTAGCCTGGCAATGCTACCAACAGCGCCAGAAATTGGCGGAACAGCACCAACACGGGCAACTCTAAGAACGGAGCAGCAAATCCCGCGCCCGGTTCAACTGGGTCGCCAAATAGGCAGACCCACCATGATCTGGGTGCAATCGCTGAATCAAACGGCGATAGGCTGCCTGGATCTCCGCCGGCGTAGCACCAGACGACAGACCGAGAATCTGATACGCCTCAGCACAGCTCATCACGCTGGCTGATGCCGGCGAATCAGCAGTTGATTCTGCTTCATACAGCTTCTCCCGCCAGTCCGATTCAGCATGACGATCCAGATAAGCTTCCAGAACCGCTGTCGACTGTGGATCTACCTGACATTCCTGCCAAAGCGCCAACAATTCTTGAAGATTTAGTTCCAGCAAAGCGCGCCCCGCAAAACGACCTTCCCGGACCTCGCCACTCATCACACCAGTGGCATGATTCAACGCCATATTCAAAAAACGGGTGGCGATGGTAGATTGACTGACGGCACTCGAATCAGCAACTGAGGCAGAGGGACGCCAAGCATTCAACCAACGGAGCAGGAACGGGGTCAAGCCAGCCAGCAAGGGCAGAGCGACCTCCGCACCACCGCGCACGGTTAGCAACAGCAGAAAACCGATGACGCCGAAGGCGATTACCACCCGTCCGATCCATACGCCCCACAAGGAGCGACGTAGCCAGCGTACCAGAACATACAGCCCCATCAGGACCGCTACAATGAGTAGGGCGCGCGCTAGCATGAGCGACTCAGAGTTGCCGGGCAAGCTGACGGATCAAACCACCCTGACGCTTGCCGAAGTCTTCGAGCGCTAGGCGGCCACCAGTGGCATAGATCGCTACAGCTTTCAACAGTTCACGTAATTGCCCCGCGCTGCCTGCATCAAAAGAGCAGTAGGCGCCACGGGTCAGCCGGGCAATTTCCCGAAAACCCCGGCCAGCATCCGCATCCTGACCCTCTTGAAAGACAAAGGCGGGGACACCCAGAACGCCCAATTGACCAGCCTGATGGCAAAGCAGATCCACAGCTTCCTCCAAGCAATCACCAACGAACACCAAGGCATTTAAACGATGCCGTTGCGTTTCCTGAAGTGCGTGCTCCAAGACGCGGTTGATTTGCGTCAATCCACCCCGGCATTGCACCAAACTCATACGACGTTGCAGTTCAGTGGCGGCGGTCAACCAAGGCTCAACCTGAAACTCGCCATAACCCCGATACCACACCAGTTGAATAGCCAAGCCCCCCCGTTCGGCAGCAGCGGCGAACATGTCTCCCTGAAGCTGGCAGGCCTGATCCCAGGCAGGCTGCCGGCTGGCAGTGGCGTCCAGAGCAAAAATCAGCCGACCCCTTGCAGTCGCTACAGTGGGGGTGCAGGCTGCCCGCCGCAGAAATTCAGCGATCTCGTCAGGTTTTGAGGGATGTTCAGGTAATTGAATTTGTTTCAATATATTTACCGATCAGTGGACAATACCCACATTCTACTTCTGCAATACATACGTTCCCGGAGCCTGGCAGATAGGATACAGACCCTTCTCCGGCGCACCCATTGATGGCGGTGATACTTGATGCTCGGCAGAATGTTTGACCAGCCAAGTCTGCCAAGCCGGCCACCAGGAACCCTGTTGTCTGGGAATTGTCGCCTGCCAAGTGTCTGGGTCGATGTAGCGATCCTGATCAGTGCGATAGGCTACTTGATAACTGCGCCGGCCATGCCCAGGTTCACTGACAATCCCGGCATTGTGACCACCGCTGGTCAGCAGAAACGTTACCTGATCAGCATCCGCCAGCAAGTTGATTTTATATACTGACCGCCATGGTGCAACGTGATCCTGCTCAGTAGCAACTGTGAAAATCGGAGCGCGAATGTCGGTAATAGCCACCGAGCGACCCTTCACCTTATAATGACCGGTCGCCAGCTCATTGCCGAGAAAGATATGACGCAAATACTCGGAATGCATGCGGAACGGCATCCGGGTCTGATCGGCGTTCCAAGCCATCAGATCGTTGAGCGACTGACGCTGGCCCAGCAGGTAATCGTGGACCATACGCGACCAGATCAGATCGTTAGAGCGCAGTAACTGGAATGCACCGACCATTTGCCCGGCGTCCAAATAGCCTTGATCCCACATCATATCTTCCAGGAACGCCACTTGGCTTTCATTGATAAACAACAGCAATTCACCGGCTTCAGAGAAATCGGTTTGGGCAGCGAACAGGGTTACCGTCTTCAGGCGGTGATCGCCATCACGGGCCATGGCGGCGGCGGTCAGAGTCAGCAGGGTGCCACCGAGGCAATAACCAACACTGTGAACCTTGCGTCCAGGCAAGATCGTGGAAATGGCGTCCAGCGCCGCCATGACGCCATCTTCCCGGTAGTCGTCCATGCCAATGTCACGGTCTGCGGCGGTCGGGTTGATCCAGGAGATCATGAAAACGGTATGCCCTTTTTCGACCAGGTAACGCACCATGGAGTTCTGCGGTGACAGGTCGAGGATGTAGTACTTCATAATCCAGGCTGGAACGATCAGGATCGGTTCAGCGTAGACTTTCTGATTGGTCGGTTGATACTGGATGAGTTCAATCAGGGAATTGCGGAAAACCACCTGACCAGGAGTTACCGCCACATCACGGCCGACGATAAACTGTTCACCATCCTCGTCCAACCGCTTTCCTGCAATCATTTTCTCCATATCTGCCATGAAGTTCGTCCAGCCACGCACCAGATTCTGGCCGCCTTCCTCCACAGTCGCCTTAAGAATTTCCGGGTTGGTCAACGGCGAATTGGACGGCGAGTACATATCAAGGATTTGCCGCGTGACAAAAGAAACAATGGCGTCGTTGCGCTTGTCAACTCCGCGAGTACGGGTTGTGGCGTTGTACCACCACTGCTGAGTCAACAAGAACGACTGGTAGATCAGGTTATAGGGCCATTGTCGCCAGCCTTCACCGTCGAAGCGGTGATCCTGGGGAAGTGGTTCGATACAAGGCGGGATATTAGGATTCTGGCTGGATTTGAAGGCGTACAGCGCCAGCCGCACCATTTTGCGGATAGCCTTTTCGTTGAGTAGCGCCTGTTTGCCGGGTGCCAGACCCAGATGCATCAGCCAGTCCAGATAGGCCATTGCCAGCACCGCCGGGGAAATGCCTGCCGTGCCACGCGCCAGATTAGCATTGACCATGCGGTCGATGGTTTCCGGAATGTGGGAGCCGAGCATCGATCGCTCGATATGATAGGCGCGGTAGGTCGTGGACTTGTCCCCCGCGCGCGTCTGGTGGGGACGAACTGGCGGCCTGGGCGGTCGCGGGGGATCCCTGGGCGGATCGGCAATGGACTCAGCGGTCGGGATTACCGTCTGAGTGGGAACATCTGATGTAATTTCTGAGCCGGGTTCGCTGAGTTTTGCCATGACGGCGCGCCTCGTGCAAGCGGAATGAAAAATTAGACAGCGCAAGTCGCTCAAAATCAGGGAGTCGCGAGACAAGACATTCCCTATCTCGCGACTCCCTGGGTTCACGCATTACTTCGGCTGTTTACGATGATCGATGACCCGCACCGCCTTGCCTTCAGAGCGGGGCAAATCACCGGTTTTTTTGACGACGACTTTGGCGGTGACGCCGATAAAATCCTTAATGTCCTTCTGCGCCTTGTAACCGACCCGATCCATCGCTTCCTGGCCCTGGGCGACCAGCGGCGGACTGCCTTCGACATTGACGGTCAGTAAATCGAGACTGCCTTCGCGGGAGACTTCCAGTTGGTAGAACGGCGACAGTGTTTCCGTCTGCATCAGAATAGCTTCGACCTGTGAGGGAAAAACGTTAACACCGCGAATGATCAACATATCATCAGTGCGACCGGTGACCCGCTTCATGCGGACATGCGTGCGCCCGCAGCGACAGGGCGCCGGGTTAAGGATGGAGATATCGCGAGTGCGATAGCGGATGACCGGGAAGGCTTCTTTGGTCAGGGAAGTAATGACAATTTCACCCGACTCACCATAAGGAATGGGCTGGCCGGTATCCACATCCACCGCTTCGATCAGGAAATGGTCTTCGAAAACATGCAGGCCATTTTTGGCTTCGATACATTCGATGCCAACGCCGGGTCCGATGACCTCGGACAGGCCGTAAATATCAATCGCGTCGATGCCCAGTCGCGATTCCAGTTCGTAGCGCATTTCTTCGGTCCAGGGTTCCGCACCGAAAATGCCGACTTTCAGCGGCAGCTTGCGCAGATCGACTTTCAGGTCTTCGGCCGTTTCAGCAAGGTTCAGCGCGTAAGAGGGGGTGCAGGACAGGCCGGTCGGTTCAAAGTCGCGAATCAGCATGATCTGGCGCTGGGTTTGTCCACCGGAGATCGGCGTCACCATAACTCCCAGTTCTTCGGCGCCGTAGTGGAGTCCCAACCCGCCGGTGAACAGGCCGTAACCATAGGCGTTGTGCAGACGGTCGCCGGGACGCAAACCAGCGGCGGCCAGACTGCGAGCCATAACCCGCGCCCAGGTATGAATATCGCGGCGGGTGTAGCCCACGACCGTCGGTTTGCCGGTCGTACCGCTGGAGGCGTGGATGCGCACGACCTGGTCGGTAGGGACAGCGAACATGCCAAAGGGGTAGCTTTCGCGCAGGTTCTCTTTCTTGGTAAAAGGCAACAGGCGCACATCGGCGACTGACTGGATGTGGCGCGGTTTGACGCCCAGTTCATCCATCGCCTCACGATAGTAGGTGACAGTCTGATAACAGCGTTCGACCGTCGCGCGCAGTCGGCGCAACTGGAGTTCCTGAAGTTCTTCGCGGGGCAGCGTTTCCTGTTCAATATCCAAAATCATGTTCAAGATTCCATGGTTAGGCAGGGAAGGTTTCGGTCAACAGGTCGTAGCCGAGATTGCGCAGTTGTTGGTTCAGCATGCGCGGGTCAGGGGCGCGGTAGCGGACAACAGCGATACGCAGGCCAGTTTGATCGGGATGCAGGGGTGAAACGACGGTAGCGATATAGCCGCCGGCTTCATTAATAGCAGCCAACAACCGGCCTAACTGACCTATAGTGTCTGGCAGATGCACGGCAATACGGGTAGTGTCTTCCATCAAACAGCCAGTGATGTCGAGGAAGAAGTCGAGTAAATCTTCATGCGTTAACATACCCACCAAATGATCACCGCTGTCGACGACGGGAAGGCAGCCGATCTTTTCCTGGCGCAGCAGGCGAGCGGCTTCCTCAACCAAGGTATCGGGGGTACAGGTGATGACTGTGGCGCGCATGACCTTGGCGGCAGTGAGTTTACCCAGCAGGTAATTGGCTTCACCGACCGAGAATGTGGTGACCGGCGAGGGTGAGACCCGTTCCAAATCGTGGGAGGTCACTAACCCGACCAGTCGACCGTCGCGCACCACGGGCAGGTGGCGGATATGGTGGTCGCGCATCAGCGCCGCCATTTGCGGTACGCGGGTGTCTTCAGCGACTTGCAAGACCTCGCGACTCATGATCCGGTCTACGTACATGGTTTGATCCTCTCCCTTGCCCCTCTCTCACAAGGAGACAGGGGGATTTGAGCTAATAACCCAGATAAGCTCGACGTACATCATCGTCGGCCAGCAGATCCGCCGCCGGGGCGGTCTTGACGATGCGCCCAGTCTCCAGGATGTAGCCGCGCCGGGCGATGGCGAGAGCGGCGCGAGCATTTTGTTCGACTAATAAAATGGTGACGCCCTGCGAATTGAGTTCGACAATGACCCGGAAAATTTCTTCGACCAGAAGCGGCGCCAGCCCCATGGAGGGTTCATCGAGTAAGAGCAGGCGGGGTTTACCGAGCAGGGCGCGGCCGATCGCCAGCATTTGCTGCTGACCCCCGGACAGAGTGCCGGCTAATTGTTGACGGCGCTCCTGAAGAATCGGGAACAAGGTATAAACATGCTCCATCTCCTGCTTGACCCAAGCGCGATTACGGCGCTGGCGGTAAGCCCCCAGCCTGAGGTTATCTTCGACGCTGAGCGGGGCAAAAACCTGACGACCTTCGGGTATTTGGCAGACGCCAGCAGCGACGATGCGGTGGGAAGGCCAGCGGGTTATGTCCTGTCCATCGAAATACAGGGAACCCGCGCTGGGGCGATGCAGACCAGACAGGAGATGGAGCAGGGTTGTTTTCCCTGCACCATTGCCGCCGACCAGCGCGACCAGTTCGCCGGGGTGAACGCCCAGACTGACGTTGTGAAGGACTTGCACCGGGCCGTAGTGGCTACTCAGCCCGTCGATTTTCAATAGATTACCCTTGACCGCCGGCGCAGAGCTGGAGACTGGAATGGAATCAGACCGCATAGTGCACCGCTCCACCCAGATAGGCGGCAATCACTCGGGGATCGGCCTGAATGTCTGCCGGTTCACCTTCCGCCAGCACGCTACCATAATCCAGCACCAGTAATCGGTCCGAGACGCTCATCACCAGAGGCATATGATGCTCCACCAGCAGCACAGTGATGCCCGTGGCCCGGATACGCTGGATTAAATCTCGCAGAGCCATGGTTTCGGTATCGTTCAGGCCGGCGGCCGGTTCATCCAGCAGCAGCAGGCGGGGCTTGGCGGCCAGGGCGCGGGCAATTTCCACCCGTTTCATCAAGCCATAGGGGAGGGCGCCCGCCGGGTATTCCGCTCGGTCGGCCAGTTCACACAGCTCCAATGCCTCTCTCGCCCATTCGCGAAGTTGCCGCTCCTCACGCTGTACCCGGGGCAGGCGCAGGGCGGTGGCCAGCAGGCCGGTCTTGGCGCGCAGATGGCCGCCGACCATCACGTTTTCCAGCACGGTCATGTTGAAGAAGAGTTGCAGATTTTGGAAAGTGCGGGCGATGCCGAGAGCGGCGATGCGGTGCGTCGGCAGGCCGCGCAGTTCCTGACCATTGAAACGCAGAGAACCGGCGGTGGGCTGGTAGAACCCGCACAGAACGTTGAACAGCGTAGTTTTACCCGCTCCATTAGGACCAATGATCGCGTAGATGAGGTTTTCGGGAGTCTG